>DOJA01000299.1 GCA_003511945.1 Phycisphaerales bacterium
GGACCGGCCCCCTCGGGGGTTCCTCCGGAGGGGGCCCTTTCCGCGGGGGCACGAGCCGGGGGGGCGCGATCCGGGGGGGCACTTTCCGGGGGGGCTCCGTCCGCGGGGGGGCCGTCGGGCATCGGCGGCAGTTCGCGCTCGCTGACGCCGATTGCGCCGGGGTCAAGGGTCCGCCCGCGTCCGAGGCCGAAGGACATGGAGGGAATGTACCGGGTGCGCGTCTCTCCAAGTTGGCGTCGCCTAACTCCGCGCTGCGCGAACCCGCGGGCACCGGGCGGACGAATTCTTGTCTGTTGGGATGGTCGGCCGGCGCGGGCGGGCCGATATGATCCGGTTGAGGCCTGCACGGTTGCTCCCGCCGACGCCCTGACGGGGCGTCGGTCCATCAGCAGGAGGCTGACCCATGACCGAGTTCCCCCGCTCCGGCGCCGACCCGCGTCCCCACGCGGGCGGGGCGTCGCTCGGCGCGCTCATCGATCAGTCACTGAGCCGCTCCCGGTTCCATGAGCAGCACTGGGAGGGGTCGTTCGATGAGTACCTGGCGATTGTGGGCGAGCGTCCCGCGGTGGCGCGGAACGCCTTCCAGCGCCTGTACGACATGGTGCTTTCGTTCGGGTCGGAGCGCTACCGGCTGTTCAAGAAGGACCTCGTTCGGTACCACTTCTTCTCCGATCCGATCGACCGTGGGCACGACGGGGTGTTCGGGCTGGACGAGCAGCTGATGCAGCTGGTGGATGTGTTCCGCTCAGCCGCCGAGGGGTACGGGACGGACCGGCGGATCCTGCTGCTGCACGGCCCGGTGGGGTCGAGCAAATCGACGATCGCGCGGCTGCTGAAGAAGGGGCTGGAGCACTACTCGCGCACGGACGCCGGGGCGCTGTACTCGTTTGTGTGGATGCTGGACGAGCGGTGCGGGCCGAGCGGCACGACGCACGCGTTCCCGTGCCCGATGCACGAGGAGCCGCTGATGCTGGTGCCCCCCGAGGCGCGGGCGGCGCTGCTGGAGCGTCTGAACGCGGCGTACAGCGCGGGCGGGGGGCGTGGGCGGATCCGGCTGGCGGGGGAGGTGTGCCCGTTCTGCCGGCGGGTGATGAACGACCTGCTGCTGCACTACGACGGGGACTGGCGCCGGGCGATGGGGCATGCGCGTGTGCGCCGGATCGCGCTGTCGGAGAAGGACCGGGTGGGGATCGGGACCTTCCAGCCCAAGGACGAGAAGAACCAGGACTCGACGGAGCTGACCGGGGACATCAACTACCGCAAGATCGCTCAGTTCGGGAGCGACAGCGACCCGCGGGCGTTCAACTTCGACGGCGAGCTGTGCATCGCCAACCGGGGGCTGTGCGAGTTCATCGAGGTGCTGAAGCTGGATGTGGCGTTCCTGTACGACCTGCTGGGGGCGTCGCAGGAGCGGGTGATCAAGCCCAAGAAGTTCGCGCAGACCGCGATCGACGAGGTGATCATCGGGCACACCAACGAGCCGGAGTACAAGAAGCTGCAGTCCAACGAGCTGATGGAGGCCTTCCGCGACCGGACGATCAAGATCGATGTCCCCTACAACATCCGGCTGGACGACGAGATCCGGATCTACCAGAAGGACTTCGGGAAGGAGCGCGTGCGGGGGATCCATGTGGCGCCGCACACGCTGGAGGTGGCGGCGATGTGGGCGATCCTGTCGCGCCTGACCGAGCCCAAGAAGGCGGGCATCACGCTGATGCAGAAGCTCAAGCTCTACAACGGCAAGAGCATCCCCGGCTTCACCGAGGACTCGGTGAAGGAGATCCGCGAGGAGGCCCCCCGCGAGGGCATGAGCGGCGTCAGCCCTCGCTACATCCAGGACAAGGTGTCCAACACGCTGGTCTCCCCGCAGGCGATGGAGGAGAAGCAGATCAACCCGTTCATGCTCATGAACGAGCTCGAGGCGGGGCTGACGCACCACTCCCTCATCAACGACGAGGAGACCCGCAAGCGCTACAAGGAGCTGCTGGCGATGGTGCTGGCGGAGTACGAGGACATCATCAAGAGCGAGGTGCAGCGGGCCATCAGCGCCGACGAGGAGGCGATCCGGCGCCTGTGCTCGAACTACATCGACAATGTCCGCGCCTGCACGCAGAAGGAGCGGGTCAAGAACCGCTACACCGGCAAGGACGAGGAGCCCGACGAGCGCCTCATGCGCTCGATCGAGGAGAAGATCGANNCCGCTGCGCAAGGAGGCGCCGCACGAGGGGATGTCGGGGATCAGCCCGCGCTACGTGCAGGACAAGATCTCCAACGCGATGGTGGGCCGGCAGGCGGAGCCGTGCGTCAACCCCTTCATGGTGCTGAACGAGCTCGAGGAGGGCCTCGGCTTCCACTCGCTGCTGAACAGCGCCGACCAGCGCAAGCGCTGCAAGGAGCTGCTCGCCACCGTCAAGGAGGAGTACGAGGACATCGTCAAGAACGAGGTGCAGCGGGCGATCGCGGCCGACGAGGAGGCGATCGCGCGGCTGTGCGGCAACTACCTGGACAACCTGAAGGCCTACACCCAGGGCGAGAAGGTCCGCAA
>DOJA01000077.1 GCA_003511945.1 Phycisphaerales bacterium
GGGGGGGTCGATCTCCCGCATGAGGACCGGGTGCCCGCTCGCCAGCACAGGCGCGACGACCGCGAAGAACCCGACCACTCCGATCCACGCCAGCCCCAAGACCGCCCCCGGGCGCCGCAGCACCCGCGCCCACGCGTCCGCCCAGAACCCGCGCCCCCCGGGGGGGGGCGCGCTCACAGGACCGGGCAAGGCCTCGCCGGGCATCATGAGTACGAAATCCTCGGGTCGGCCAGCGCGTACAGGATGTCCGCGATGAGCAGGGCCACCAGGTTCACCGCCGCGATCATCAGCACATTGGCGAGCAGCAGTTCGCGGTCCCGCAGGTTGATCGCGTCGATCACCAGACTGCCCATCCCCGGCACGCTGAAGATCCGCTCCACCACGACCGAGCCCGACAGCATCGCCGGGAAGAGCGTCGCGAAGATCGTGATCAGCGGCAGGAGACTGTTCCTGAACACATGACGCAGCACGATGTCCCCGCCCGCGACGCCCTTGGCCTTGGCGGTGCGCACATAGTCGGCGCTGAAGTTGTCCAGCATCGCCGCCCGCGTCTGCTTCGAGAGGACCGCGAACCCCGCGTACACCAGGCACGCCACCGGCAGGCAGATGTGCCACAGCGTGTCGAGCACGAACCCGCGCTGGAACCCGCCCCCCCCCGGTCCCCCGGTCCACCTGGGCATGAAGGGCATGGCGTCGGCGTCGGGGTTGTGCAGGCCCGCCACCGGGAACGCCCCCAAGGCGTCGCGGTGCGCGAGGTACCCCAGCGCCAGCACCCCGGCCCACACCACCGGCACCGACCACAGCGCTACGAACAGCGCGCCGGCCCCGACATCGATCCACGACCCCTGGCGCGTCGCCGCGAGGATCCCGGTGGGCACCGCGATCAGGTAGATGATCGGGAACGCGATCGCGTTCAGCAACAGCGTGATCGGCAGCGCATCGAGGATCATCCCCAGCACCGGCCTCCCGCGGCTGAAGACCACCCCGAAGTCCGGCGGGCCGAGACTGACCCGCCCGGGCCACAGCCAGAAGCCGACTTCCGGGAACGGCCCGGCGGCGAACGCCGCCTCCAGCCCGCGCCGGGCTTCGAGCGCTTCGCGGTACTTGTCCAGCGCTTCCTCTCCCGCCGCGACGACCGCGTCCGCGCCGGGCGACGACGCGTCAAAGCGCATCGCGTGGAACCTCGACTCGATGATCTTCCCGTCCCGAGTCACGAACCCGCGCAGCCCGTGGCGCTCCGCGTAGCGCCCCAGTTCCTGCTCCAGCCGCGCCCGAGCGCCGATGGAGGCCGACCGCGCTTGCGCCGCCAAGTTGGCGTATCGGCGGTACGAAGCCACCCTCTCGGCCGGCGTGCTGCCGAGCTCGAACGATGCAGGCGCCTCCGGCGCGGAGGGCACGCGGCCCACGCCGTACCACGCTCCAGCCAGCGGCGGAGCCCGGAGCCCCTTGGGCGCCCGGATGATCTCGCCCGTCGGATCGCGCTGGTCCCGCGGGCCGAACTTCAGCGGGCTGATCCGGCCCAACCAGCGGGCGTACTGCACCAGCACCGGATCATCCAGCCCGTAGCGGTCTTCCAGGTACGCCTGCACGAGCAGCCGGTCCGACGCCTGCGCCTGCCCGCCAGACACCCGCAGGGCCGCCCCGATCCCGCCCGGGCTGAGCGCGATGAGCATGAACACGAGGAACGAGATCCCGATCAGCGTGGGGACCATCAACAGCAGCCGTCGGATGATGTACGACGCCATGTGTGCCCGCCCTGACCCACGGCACCCTGCCCGCTCCCTGATGCCCGGCGCCCGGTGCCCGACGCCTGATGCCTGGTGCCTGATGCCTGGTGCCTGATGCCTGATGCCCGTTGCCTGATGCCCGTTGCCTGATGCCCGTTGCCTGACGCCTCCTACCTACTGCAACGCCGCGGGGATGTAGAACTCCCGCCGGTCCCACGACACCGGGTACGGATGGACATTCTTCACCCGCTTGCTGACGAAGCGGATCCAGGGCACATCGAGCAGGAAGGTGTAGGGCTGCTCTTCGTGCACGATCCGGTGGAACTCGTGCCACACCTTCATCCGGGCCTTGTCGTCGATGGTCCGGCGCCCCGTCTCGATCAGCCGGTCCGCCTCGGCGTGCTTCCACTGGCCCCAGTTGTCGCCCTGGTTGGCCGCCTGGGACGAGTGGAAGATCTGGTTGGGGTCCGACTCCGGCTCGGACCACGACCAGGCCATGGTGAACGCATCGAAGTCCCGCGCGTTGCGGATCGGCTCCAGCGCGGGCCAGTCGACGACGCGCACCTCGCAGCGGACCCCCAGGCGCGCCCCCTGATCGACGAGGTACTTCGCCAGCACCGCCCCGATGGTGCTGCCCGTCGCGTAGATGAACTCGTACTCGAACTCGTCCCCGCGTTCGTTCTCCAGCACGCCGTCCGCGTCGCGATCGATCCACCCCGCCTCCGCGAGGAGCGAGCGTGACCGCTCCAGGTCGAGCGGCCAGGGCTTGATATCCGGGTCCGCCTGGCTGGGGGGGAAGGGTCCGGTCGAGACCGTGGCCAGCCCGGAGTAGAAGTCCCGGTTGATCCGCTCGCGGTCCAGGGACAGGGTCATCGCCTGGCGGACGCGCTTGTCCGCGAAGGGCGTCGGCTTGCCGTTCCGCTCGCCGCAGTTCCACTGGATGAAGGTGTACCCCGAGCGCATGTGCGTCCAGGCGAGCGCCGAGGATCGCTCCGCGAACCGCGGCTCGGCGGTCTTCCGGGCGTACTGATCGGGCGTCGCGCGCATGATGTCGCCCTGCGCGTTCTCGAACGCGGTCAGGCGGGCGATGTTGTCGGCGATGAACGAGTACCGCAGCCGCTCGACGGGCGGGCGCCGGCCCCAGTACTGCTCGTTGCGCACCAGCACCACATCGCCCGGGGGCTTCCACTGGTCCTCCAGCGACACCTTCTCAAACTTGTACGGCCCGGAGCCCACGAGCAGCCCCGTCGACTCGTTGATCTGCGCGGGCGTGAACCGGCTGTAGAAGTGCTTGGGCAGCACCGGGTTCCGCAGCGCCTGAGTGATGTTGTTGAACGCCGGCTGAACGAAACGGAACTCCACCACCTTCTCCGAGATCACCTCCACTTCCTTGATGACATTCATCACGCTGCGGAAGGCGTCGGCCTGGATCTGAGCATTGAAGACGAAGTCCATCACGGTCCAGCGCACATCCTCTGCAGTCACCGGAACGCCGTCGGAGAAGCGCGCCTCGTCGCGGATCTTCACCCGCAGCCACATCCCCTGGGGGTCGTACTGCCACGCCTCGCCGAGCACGCCCCGCTTCTCCAGCGTCTTGGAATCGAACATCGCCAGCTGCTCGGTCACCACCTCCTCGACAATCCGGGCGTAGTAGACATCGTTGTAGACATAGGGCGTCAGCTTCTGGGGCGTGCCCTCGTAGATCTCCGACAGCGTCCCCCCGCGGGCGAAGTCGGGGAACGACGGGTTGTTCTCCGGGTCGGAGACGAACCCCCAGGGCTCGGGCCAGGTCACCGCCACGCCGGGGCGCGCCCAGGACTCATCCCGCGTCGCGCTGCGTGCCCCCGCCGATCCAGCCCCACCGACCGGCGCGCCCCCCGGCGCACCCCCAACCCCCCACCCCCCCGCGGGTTGGTGGGAAAAC
>DOJA01000246.1:0-38128 GCA_003511945.1 Phycisphaerales bacterium
GGGGGCCGGGGCCGGGGCGGGGGCCGGGGCCGGCGCGCCCGAGGCGCCCTGCATCCGCCGGCGCACCAGGTCCTCGCCGAAGGTGTTGCCCAGCGCGCTGCTGATCTGCCCGGGCGTCATGCCGGGGGTGATCACGACATCCTTTCCGTCGTCGAACGCGCCGTCCGGGCCGGCGATGGTCAGCGAATAGGACTTGCCGTCCTCCGAAGGCGCGAAGCGGAATGCGGTGCCCCACGCATCGGTCGTGGTCGCGGGATCCAGGCCCAGAGCGGCCAGGTCGGGGGGCAGCGCGCCGGAGTTCTTCTGCTGGAACGACGCGATCGCGTCGCGGGTCGCCTGCACCTTCGCGGCGGTCTCGCCGATCTGAACAAACGCTGGACCCACGAACCACGCCGCGGCTCCGAAGGCGGCCCACAGAACAGTCCCGATCAGCCCGACGAGGATCCCCGCGATGGCGAACCCACGCGGGGCCTTCAGGGCCGCGATCAGCGACACCAGCAGCCCGATCGGCGACACGCAGAACGCCAGCACGAACCCGACGATCCCCATGGGGTTGGAGGGGGCCGGCCGCCCGTCGTAGCCGCCTTGATCGTGTGGGTCGTCCATTTCGCGGATTCTCCTGGGGTGCAATCGGGCTTCAGGCCGGCGGGATCGGCCTTCGGGCGGCCCGCACGGGGAGCTCGGGACGCCCATGAGACCAGCATACCCCCTTTTTCTCGCATTCCGGACCTTGGGATTCTGCGCGGCAAGCGGCGTTCGAGGGTGGCATCGCCTTGACCGGGGGCGGAGTTTGGGGTCTGTTGATGGTGTGCACAGGACCGCCTCCGGTACGACGGGGCGGGATACAAGGAGAGTCAGTGATGTCGAAGACCATGAGTGGCTGTTTCCGTGCGCGCGCGCACGGCCCCGTTTTCGTGCTGATGATGCTCAGCGGGGGCGTCACGGCCATCCCGGCCTCGGGCGCCAACCGAACGATCGACGGCTCGGGCAACAACCTCCTGCACCCCAGTTGGGGCCAGGCGGGAATCGACCTGAAGCGCCAGACGACCGAGGCCTATATGGACGGGCTCTCCGCGATGGCCCGCGCCGGCGGCCCCGGCCCGCGCCAGGTCAGCAACGCCGTCCACGCGCAAACAGTCGGCATGGCGAACGGCCGCAACCTGTCAGACATGGTCTGGCAGTTCGGCCAGTTCCTCGATCACGACTTCGACCTGACCCCCGGCGGGGGCACAGAGGTCGCGATGATCTCCACCGACCCCGGTGACCCGCACTTCCTCGGCACGCCGATCTCGTTCACGCGCTCGGTCTTCAATCCCGCCACCGGGACGATGACCGCCCGCCAGCAGCCGAACCGGATCACCTCGTTCCTCGACGGGTCGATGATCTACGGCTCGGACTCGATCAAGAGCGACGGGCTCCGGACGATGGTCGGTGGCCGCCTCCGCACCAGCGCGCACGCAACGGGCGACCTGCTGCCGTTCAACACCACCGGGCTCGAGAACGACAACGGTCCGTTCGGCTCGCCGGCGGCGAGCATGTTCGTGGCCGGCGATATCCGCGCGAACGAGCAGTCCGGGCTCACCGCCATGCACACCCTCTGGGTGCGCGAGCACAACCGTCTCGCCGATCAGTTCGCATCGGCGAACCCCGGCTGGAGCGACCCGGAGATCTACGAGGCCGCCCGCAAGGTCGTCGGCGCCAAGCTGCAGGTCATCACCTTCAACGAGTGGCTGCCCGCCCTGCTGGGCTCGCAGGCGCCCGGGGCCTACGGCGGCTACGACGACTCCGTCGACGCCAGCATCTCGAGCGAGTTCTCGACGGCCGCGTTCCGGATCGGGCACACCATGCTGAGCCCGACGACGCTCCGACTCGGTGCCGACGGCAACCCGATCCCGCAGGGCAACCTCGACCTGCGCGATGCGTTCTTCAATCCGAACCGGATCACCAATGAGGGCGGCATCGACCCCCTGTTGCGCGGCCTGGCCTCCCAGCACGCCCAGGAGATCGACACCAAGATCGTGGACGATGTCCGCAACTTCCTCTTCGGCCCTCCCGGCAGCGGCGGGCTGGACCTCGCCTCGCTGAACATCCAGCGCGCGCGCGACCACGGGCTCGCCGACTACAACACCATGCGGATGGAGTACGGCCTCACCCCGGCGGCCAGCTTCAGCGACATCAACCCCGACCCCGCGGTATGGATGGCCCTTGCGAGCGTCTACACATCGGTCAACGACATCGACCCGTGGACCGGCATGCTCGCCGAAGCCCATGTGCCCGGCTCCAGCGTCGGCGAACTGATGGGCCACATCATCGCTGACCAGTTCGACCGCCTCCGCGCGGGCGACCGGTTCTTCTACCTCAACGATTCCGATCTGCCTTCGATCCTCGCCACGATCAACATGAGCATGCAGGACCTCGAAGGCATGACGATGTCGGGCGTCATCCGCGCGAACACGGACATCCAGTTCATCCAGCACAACGCCTTCCTTGTCCCCGGCCCGGGTGCCATCGGTCTGGCTCTGTCTGTCGGGGTGATGACCCTCCGCCGGCGCCGCCGCTGATCCCCCAGCGAAGTCCGAGTGTGTTTCCTCCCCCGAACCGGACCCCCCGGTTCGGGTTTTTTTTGGACCGCGCTCGCTGATCCAAACAATATCCAAAAATGCGCTTGACATCCATACATCACCCGTACATACTACCTGACGGATACCGATCATCTAGCCACCAAGAACCCTCACGCCAATCACGGAGCCGAACACGATGATCAACATGCCACGACTCGTTCGCCTCGCTTGCGATGGACACTTTGACGCCATGCTGGGCGAGGTCGTCCGCAACGGGCGCCCGCTGCCCCTTTCCGTGCGTTTGCGGCTGTCGCAGCCCGATTCGCTGGCCCCGGCGGCCCTGGGCCTCGCGCTTCAGCGGGTGCTCGAGCTGACCTACCGCCCCACCGACACCAGCGTGTCGCTGCTGCGCGAACTGCTGGCCCGCGCGCTCCCCGACGGGTCGTTCGGGTCGGTCAGCGCCACCGCCATCGCCCTGGCGGCCCTGCTGGGTTTCGAGCACCAGGTGAACTCGCTGCCGGGGGCGCGGACCGGCGACGGCTCGCGCTATATCGACCCCGCGCTGCGCGCCACGCTCCAGCGCGCGATCGCTGATGCGCTCGGACGCCTCGGCGCGCAGTGGGCGCTGGGCGAGCGCACGGACGGCCACGCGGCGCTGCTGGGCGATGACATCGACACCGCGGTCGTCCTGTGGCAGCTGGCCTTCTGCCCGGCGTTCGGGCGCGTGGTGCCGCTGGGCGCTCTGTTCGAGTCCGCTGAAGCCAACGGGCTGTTGCACGACCGGCGCACGGCCCCGCTGGTGTCGGGCTCTGCGCTCGCGCTGCGCGTGGCGCCCGAGCGGGCCGCGTGATGCAAAGACGGTACGGGAAGGAGGTGGGCGGTGAGACAAGGCGTGCGAGTCGGCGCCCCGCGAAGGCGTGAGCGGGGGCGGACCATCCGGCTTCTGGGGCTCCTGGAGCGACTGAGGGCGAGACTGCAGGGCGACGCCGGCGAGCGGGACAGCCGGGGGAGCCCCGTATCATCCGGGAATGACGCACGACTGCTTCGTTCGCCTCGGCCTGAATGAGGACGCCCGCGTCGTCCCGCCATCGCGCCGTCCCGCGGACCCGATCGCCGCGGGGCTCACGATGTCGGAGAATCCGGCGACCGGCGCGCCGATCGCGGGCGTCCGCCTGGACGACGGACCGTCCTACGAGCGGGCGGTCGAACGGGCGTGCGCCGTGCAGCGGGCCTGGCGGTCGTGCCCCGCCCCGCGCCGGGGGGAGATCGTCCGACGGATCGGGCTCGCCTTCCGCGACCATCGGGAGGACCTGGGCGCGCTCGTCTCGCTCGAGATGGGCAAGATCCTCCCCGAGGGCGTCGGCGAGGTGCAGGAGTGCATCGACATCGCCGACTTCGCGGTCGGGCTCTCGCGCCAGTGCTACGGGCTGACCATGCCCTCCGAGCGCGCCGATCATCGCATGATGGAGCAGTGGCACCCGCTCGGGACCGTCGGCGTCATCACCGCCTTCAACTTTCCGATCGCCGTCTGGGCCTGGAACGCGATGCTCGCCTCCGTGTGCGGCGACGCCGTCCTCTGGAAACCCAGTCTGCTCACCCCTCTCGTCGCCATCGCAACGACGCGGATCGTCCGGCGCGTGATGCGCGAGCAGGACCTCTTCCGCCCCGACGGGTGCGACCCGCAGGACCTGTTCACGCTCGTCATCGGGACCGACGAACAGGTCGGGCGCCCGATGGTGGACGATCGACGCCTGCCGCTGATCAGCGCGACCGGATCATGCCGAATGGGTCGGGAAGTGGGCCAGCGCGTGGCGGCCCGTCTGGGGCGGTCGCTCCTGGAACTCGGTGGGAACAACGCCATCGTGGTCATGCCCGATTGCGACCGCGATCTCGTCGTCCGTGCCGTGCTGTTCGGCGCGGTGGGCACCGCGGGGCAGCGCTGCACAACGACGCGCCGGCTGATCTGCGTGGGCGGCGTCGAACGCGAACTGCTGCCCCGCCTCGTTGAGGCCTACCGCGCGGTGCGGATCGGAGACCCGCTCGACCCGGGCGCCCTGATGGGGCCGCTCATCAGCGCCGGGGCGGTGAAGCAGATGCGCAGCGCCCTCGAGCGCGCGGCCGCCCAGGGGTGCGAGGTGCTGGCGGGGGGTATCCCCGGGATCGACCGCTTCGCTGGGCGAGCGGGGCACTTCGTCGAGCCCACGCTTGTCCGCGTCCCCGCGGGCCAGGTGCCCTCCATCACCCGGGAGGAGACCTTTGCCCCAATCCTCTATGTGTTCAGCGCGGGATCGTTCCAGGAGGCGATGGCCCTGCACAACGATGTCCCGCAAGGGCTCTCCTCGGCGGTCTTCACCGGATCCGTCGGGACCGCCGAGCGGTTCCTCTCCCCCGAGGGGTCCGACTGCGGGATTGCGAATGTCAATCTGGGCACCTCCGGGGCCGAAATCGGGGGGGCCTTCGGGGGTGAGAAGGAGACGGGCGGGGGTCGGGAATCGGGATCCGACTCCTGGAAGGCCTACATGCGCCGCCAGACCTGCACGATCAACTACGGCACGGAACTCCCACTGGCCCAGGGGATTACATTCCAATAACACCCGGCGAGAAAGTCCATGGAATAGCGGAATACCGAAGGGGTCAACCGGGTTCGCGCGTGGGCGGTATTCCTGTCATTCCAGCGTCCGGCACTTGAGTCCGGTCCGGATCGGGCAAGAATGGGTATCACTCCCGAGGGCGCGGGCTCCTGGGATTATCGAAGTCGATCGGCGGCTCCGGCCTGTGGGCCGAGTTCAAGAGCCATCACACTCTTTCAGCGTCTGTTTGAGGAGAAGGCATCATGCGTCAGAAACTCGGTTCCACTCTCGTGTCGATGGTCGTCGCGATCGCGGGCGTGAGCGCCCTCGGGCTCGGCGGCTACTCGGCCCTCACCGGCACGACCGTCTGTACCCTGATGGCGTGCGACTCGACCGCCAAGAGCTGTTCTTCTGAGGCGAAGACGGTCGCGGCGAAGAACGCTGAGGGCGAGGCGAAGTCCTGCTGCCCGCTGGGCAAGGCCGCCCAGGTCACCGCCGCCGCCAACAAGGAGGCCGGTGAGTGCTCCAAGACCTGCTCGGGCGAGGCGAAGGTTGTCGCCGCCGCCGCGAAGGAGTCGTGCTCCAAGACCTGCGCCGGCGAGGCGAAGGTTGTTGAGGCGTCGGCGAAGGAGTCCTGCTCGAAGTCGTGCAGCGAAGCGGCCGTGAAGACCGCCGCCGCGACCGAGGGCCAGTGCCAGAAGGTGTGCGTCGACTCGGCCCGGGCTCAGCTCGTCGCCGCCGAGGCCGAGTTCAACGCCGCCTGCGAGAAGGGCTGCGACGAGGGCAAGGCCGTCGCGCAGGCCAAGGTGATCCAGGCCCGCTACACCGTGGCCGGCGCCGAGTTCGAGAAGGCCAAGGAGAGCGGGTGCTGCAAGTCGAAGGCCGCCGCCGAGGCGAAGTTCCTCGAGGCGAAGGTCGCCGCCATGGAGTGCGCCGAGAAGTGCGCCGCGAAGACCGGTTGCGCTGAGACCCTGACCTCCGCCAAGAAGCAGGTCGTGGCGGCCCGCCTCGAGCACGCTGAGTTCGCCTACAACGCCGCCATCGAGAGCGGCTGCGCCGAGTCCAAGGCCAAGACCGAAGCGATGGTGATCGCCGCCCGCGCCGCCGCCAAGGAGGCCGGCCTGGGTTGCTGCGAGGGCTCCGGCAAGCGCGCCGACGGCGGCGAGTGCTGCGGCAAGTGCACCGGCGCCAAGGTCGAGGGCGCCGCCAACAAGGAAGCCGGCGAGTGCAGCAAGACCTGCACCGAGGGCAAGCAGGCCGAGGCCAAGGAAGAGCCGAAGCCCGTCGCGTCCCGCTGAGCGACTCTGATCCATTCCCGAGTCTGAACAAGCGGCACCCCGCGGCACTCCCGCGGGGTGCTGTGCTTTCTGGCGACCCCCGCGCGGGCATCCACACTGACAAGGGCTGCAGCCACGCTCTTCTCCCCTTGCGGGAGAGGGGTCGAGGCGGCTGAGAAATGGCGCGCGGCCGGCGATGGAAGCGAAGGCCGCGAGGTGCGGCGCACGGGGTGTCCCTCCCCCTGCCCCCTCCCACCCCCCGGGGGGAGGGGGAGCGAATCTGAACTCCCTCCCCCGCTGGGGGAGGGGGAGAAGTGGACGCGCTCAGAGTTCGGCGACGATGTAGACGATCCACGCGAAGTCGGCGTCGCCGTGGTCGCGGGGCTGGAAGTCGCCGTCGCCTTCGCCGGTCTCCTCGTCGGTGCCTTCCCAATAGACGGTGGAGCGCGCGAAGCCGGCTTCCGCCAGCAGTTCGCGCAGTTCGGGCAGGGTCCACAGGCGCCAGTGGTAGGTGAAGGCGTCGCGGATCTTCGAGCCATCGGGGAAGTGGAAGTGGATCTTGCACACCGCGCTCCCGGTGATGGGGTCGTAGGAGTGCTGGTCCCAGACATAGGTGAATCGCCCGTTGTTGATGGGGCGCTTCTCCTGCATTTCCTTGAAGGCGTCCGACCCGCCGTAGGCGTCGAGGAAGAAGAGCCCGCCCGGAGCGAGGGACTCCCGCACATGCTCGAAGTAGCGGCGCATGGTGGCGCGGTCGGTGAAGCAGTAGTAGGAGAAGTTCATCGCCAGCACCGCGTCGACGGGCTCGCAGCGGACGGAGAGGACATTGTCGCGCAGCAGCGTGACCCGCCGGCGCGCCTCGGGCCTCAGCTTGGCGAGGTTGTGGGCGCGCCCCCAGTCGAGCGTGGGCTGGTCGAGGTCGACCCCGATGGCGCGGTTCGTGGCCCGGCGACGCACGAACTCGCAGGCGGAGTTGGCCGTGCCGCAGAAGTCCTCGCGGATGACCGAGGGGGATCGGCCGCGCAGGGAGTTGTAGGTGTCGCTGATGAAATCAATCTCCGCGTCCACCGCCTGGACGGACTCCTGGTACAGCACATGGCGGTCGGCCCGGGCGGCCATCGGGATGGCGCTGATGTGCCCGTTGGCGGGCTTCGTCGGTGCGCGCCCCGCGCGCCCGCTTCTTGAAGCGCCCCCCCGCGTCTTCCTTGACGATGACTCCACGGCGTTCTCCGATCGGAACTGAACCCGGATGCGCAGGACCATTTCCCCGTCGCGCGGGAGGGAGTGTATCGAATCACGGGGGTACACTGCGCGGGATGGCGCCCGATCTCGAGTGTGTCGGCCTGCGGTGGCGCGTCGAGGCGTGCGACTGGCTCGTGGGCGCGCGCACGCTGGCGCCCGGGTCGATTGACCTGCTCTACGCCGACCCGCCCTTCAACACGGGCAAGAGGCGGTCGGGCGCGTCGGGTTCGTTCGACGATTCGTGGCGCGACGCGGGCGCGTACCTCGCGTGGCTCGAGGAGCGCCTCCGCGCGACGCTCCCCGCGCTGAAGGCGACCGGCTCCGTGCTCATCCACTGCGACTGGCGGACGAGCCACCACACCCGACTGCTCCTGGACCGCCTGCTCGGGCCGGACCGGTTCGTGAACCACCTGGTGTGGCGCTACGGGCTGGGGGGCTCGTCGGCGCGGCGCTTCGCGCGGAAGCACGACGACATCCTCTTCTACGCGATCGACCCGGAGCGGTACTGGTTCGAGCCGCCCCGCGTGGCGTCGACCAGCCGACGGATGGGCGGCGCGACCAAGAAGGCGACGGATGTGCTGGACATCCCCGCGGACGAGGTGCTGGATGTCCCCTCGATCAACAACATGGCCCGCGAGCGCACCGGGTGGCCCACGCAGAAGCCGCTGGCTCTCCTGCGGCTTCTGGTGGGCGCGTGCTGCCCGCCCGCGGGCACAGTGCTCGACCCCTGCTGCGGCTCAGGAACCACGCTGGTCGCGGCTCGCGATCTGGGACGGTCCGGGGTGGGGTTCGACCTGGACCACCGGGCGACGGAACTCGCGCGGACGCGGGTGGAGCACTTCGTCTGCACGCGTGGCGTGCAGACGAGTTGAGATGGGGTAGAGCGGCGGGCGATTGAATCGCCCACCTCGGTAGACAAGCCCAGGAAACCAAGCGCCTTTCACCATCGATCGTAGACGAGCGATGCCCCCCCACGGGTCAAGATTCCCGCCACGCATGGACCGAAACCGCTCCATGGGAACAGGCGGGCGTCACTCCACCCGGGTGAGCTCGACCTTGACGACCTCCGCCATCGTTCCCGCGCCCTGATCGAACAGGATGCGCCACACCAGGTGATCGTTGTCGGGCTGCGCGTAGTGGAACTCGTACTTCTCGGTGTGGTTGTGCCTGGGGTCGTGAGTGGTGCCGGAAAGAACCAGGGTTCCGTCGGGCCGCGCGGGTCCCTGCCCCGTGACATAGTAAGTGCCCACGGTGTCGTACCCGACGACCGTGAACAGGTCGCTGCGTCGGTCGAACCCCAGGATGGTGAGCCCCTCGAACGGCTGTCCCATCAAGTGGCCGGCGTTGCGGATCTCAAGGAACCGCCCGCCGAGGATCATGCGGGTTGTGGAGGTCCCCTCCGAAACATCGGGCGGTTGACCGGGCATCATCGACACCGTGACCCGGGACTTCCACTCACCCGCCATGCGTTCCAGCACCTTGTGCTCGGGGCCGGGCTGGGCGAGGGCCATCATCTGTTCTGCAATCTTGGCCACTTCTTCGGGGGTCATCTTCTTCTCCGGCGGGGTCGAGCGCGCCAGGGCGAGCCCGGCGGCGCAAGCGAGGGCGGCGACACTCAGGACAGCAACACGGGTGGACTTCACGGGGCTTCTCCTTGCTCTCGGAGCTCGCCCGGGACCACCCCGGGGTGAGCCATTGGTCGATCGTCGGATCGGTCGCTCACTTCTGCGGACGCTTCGGCGCCGGCGAGGAGCGTCGGGAGCGTGCGCGCCAGCATGCCCCGCCACCCCCCGCGCAGCATCGACGCAAGCCGTTCGCCGCCGGGTCCATCAAAGCGCGTGTGCTCGAGCACGAGGAGCGTTCCGGCTCGCTCGGGCGCGAGCGTCCACTCGACCCGGGTTGGGGCGGGGAATCGAGTCCACGACCACGAGTCCTTCCACGACCACACCATGCGACGCGGGGCTTCGATGTCGAGCACCTTGCACTCGACCACGCCGCCCCAGTCGGTCATGTCGGGCGGGACTTCGCACCAGAACCGGAAGGGGCGCCCGAGGATCGGCTGGAAGTCGGTGGACATCTCGATCCAGCGCTCGATGAGCGCCGGGTCCGTGAGCGCGCGCCACACGCGATCGACCGAGTGGGGGTACGAGGCCTCCAGCCGCACGCGGGCGTTCACGGGGCGCCCTCCGCCTCCTCCAGGACGCGTCCGAGGGCGTCCAGCCGCGAGGTCCAGAACCGCTCGTACCGCGCGGCCCAGTCGCGGACCTCGCGCAGGCGATGTCCGATCAGCCGGTAGTGGCGGTGACGCCCGCGCTGATCGGCGGCGACGAGCCCAGCGTCGCGCAGGATCTTCAGATGCTGCGACAGCGCGGGCTGGGACATGTCGAACTGTGGGAGCAGTTCGTTGACCGTCTGGGGACCCTGCGCCAGCAGGTCGATCACCCGCCGTCGCGCCGGGGCGGCGAGGGCGTGGAACAGGTCGGGCGTCGCGGCGGGAGCGTCCATCGCCATATTGTATAAGCGGCTACTTATTCGTCAAGCGGAGAGACGAAAAAGCCCACGGATCCGGGACCCGCGGGCTTGAAGAATGAGCGGGATGATGAGCCCCGGGCAGAATGACTCGGGGAGGGCCGGGAGAGACGGGCGGGCCGCCCGTCCCACCTGCCCGGGAGGAGGGTCCTTCCGGGAGGGGCATTCGGTGGCGTTGGGCGCGCCCGATCACTTGCGGGTGTAGGCGATCTCCATGTGCTTGAACATCTTGCCGTCGGGGCCGGGCATCCACATCTCCATGGAGCGGGTCTTGGCGTCGATGACCCGGGTGATGGACTTCACATCGACCTCCGAGCCGACCATCGGGTTGAAGGTGCGCCCGGCGGTGGTGATCGACTTCCCGTCGGGCGTGCCGGTCCCCCACTGCTCCATGAGGCCGGTGCCGAAGTTGTCGAACCAAAGAGAGAAGAACTGCTGCTTCTGGTTGTCGAAGCCCATGATGGCCATGCCCTCGAACTCCATGATCTGGCCACCCATGTCCCACGAGCCGTTGACCTTCTCGACGAGGTAGCGCCCGCCCATGATCAGTTTGGAGCTGGCGGTCGCCTTGGACTCCTCGACGGGGGCATCGGGGGCCATCCACGATTTCACCACCAGGTTCCAATCACCCGCCCACTGCTCGAGGTGCTTGTGGGCCGCTCCGGGGGTGGCGAGCTTCATCATCGCCTCCATCATGGCGGCCTCGTCCGGCGCCCCGCCCTTGGGGGCCTCCTTCTTCTCCGGTCCGGCGCCGATGGCGAGCGCCCCGACCAGCGCGCCCAGCGCGAGACATCCGACGCCGAACGCGATGCGGTTGATCTTCTGACTCATGGGTCTTGGCTCCTTGCACAAAGCGTGTTCTTGGGTCCGGCGACGGGGGACTTCGCCGGGCCGTCCGGTCCGAGGGCACGGCTCCGCCGATCCCTTTGGACGATGATGCACCACCGCCGCGCGGTCCGTCGGCGGCGAACGATCCCAAACAAATACCACACACCAATGCCTATGTCCAGTAAGAACAGGCGCTGCGCTGCGCGACTGATCCGAGTTGGGAAACTGCCCCACGCTCGGTGCCGGGCTGAACCGCTCACGGAATGAACCCATGAGGGTCGGGTCAGACGGGCGGGCCGCCCGTCACACCGAGGCGCGGCGGTCACTTCTGTACGGGGCTCTCACGGACTCCAGGGGCCGGCGTAGGCGGTCGATGCGGGGGCGCCGTCGCGCTGGGTCAGTTGGTAGAGCCGTCGGGCGATCTGGCGGAGATGCAGGGCGTCGTGAGCGCACCACGAGGCCAGCAGGTCCGCCGCCGAGAGCGGGCCCAGGGTCGGATGCTGATGCACCGAGTCCCAGCGCGGGTTGATGTGCATCCGCAGCCAGCGGACGCTCTCAACCCGCTCGGCGAGGAACCGATCCGCCGATTCGAGCAGGTCGCGCTCGTTGTACCGGCGCTCGACCGCCCAGCGGGGAGGATCGATCGGCGCCCAGGGCTTGGCGGGGTTGTGGAGGATGCTGTCGAGCCGGGCGCGGAAGTCCTCGGCCTCTTCATCGATGAGGTGGTTGAGGATCTCGAGGATCGACCAGTCGGCGTTCGTGGGCTTCCAGCGGGAGTCCTCGAGCGAGACGGACAGCGCCGCCGCCCGGAGCACGGGGCCGGTGGATTCGAGTCGGTGGATGAGGGAAGAAGGGCTCAAGGCATCACGGGGAAGGCATCAAGGGATCAAGCCATCAAGGGATCAAGTGGGGATGACAGACGGCAACAGGAACCCGTTCGGCGCCAAGCGATCCAGATCGCCTCCCCTGACACCCACTCGATGGCTCGATGGCTTGATCCCTTGATGCCTTCTTCCGTCAATGCCCCCCCTCGCGCATGCGGTCCAGACCCTCGGGGAACGGGAACGACGGGAACACGCCGACATGGCCCATGGACCACATCCGCGGGGCCGGGTAGACATCGCCCCGGAACCCGGCCTCGTACATCGTGCGCAGCACGCTCTCGAACGAGGGCTCGCCCTTGTCGGACGATGAACGCGCCAGCCGGTTCGACCGCGCGCCAAGGAACGACACGCTGGCGACGGGCAGGCGCTCGCGCCGGCCCTGGAGCATCTTCGTGATGGTCTGGAACCCGCGCCCGAGGTCGTCGAGCGTGAAATGGTCTCGACCCTTGGGGCGGAGCAGCGCGAGGATCAGGATGCTGTCGAGGTCGTACTTCAGGATGTAGGGCTCGCGGTCGTCGGCGGCGTGGATGCTGATCGCCGCCGAGAACATCTTGGCGTACGAGGTCACGCTCTTGGCGGTCCACTGGCTGGTCTGCGTGAGGTCGACGAGCTGGGCGATGATGCCGTGGGAGTTGTCCTCGCTGTTCACGCTGCAGACGACGGCGCGGTAGCGCCCCGCGAGCAGGTCGGGGAGCATCTGCTGGCCCCACTGGATCCGGATGCGCCCCGGCTTGTCGACCGTGATGGGCGGCTCAGGGAGAAGGGTGACGAACTCGCTCTGGAGCCGGGCGGGCGATGACATGAGGGCATCGCCCTCGGCGTCGTAGAGGTGGGCATCGCCGCCCGGGCGCACTCCTGCGCCGGGCTTGGCGGGCTTGTCCGCGGGGGGTCGAGGGGTGGGCATGGGCCGGCTCCGGGGCGGGGCACTTCCGCCTCGCGCGCAAGTATAGGTACCAGGGCGCATGATCCTCGCGCGCGACGAAACTCCCGCGGTTCCGTCCCCAATGGAGTGATTCCTGCCCTCCCAAAGGGGACGGGTTTATCACCACACTTCCGACCGGAGGACTCGATGCGTGCTCCCCTGATCGCCGCCGTGTTGCTCGCCCTCGCCCCGCTCCCCGCGCTTGCCCAAGCCCCGTCCCTTGAGGATGCCGCGAGGCAGACCGGCTTCCGAGGCCAGGTCATGGTGCGGTGCGCCGCCAACCCCCCGGACGAGTGGTCGATCGGCGCCCGCGAGCCGGGCGGTAAGGAGCAGGTCTCACCCCGCACACTCTTCTACATCGGCTCGGTGGCGAAGGTGTTCACCTCGACGGTCGTGCTCCAGCTGGTAAGCGAGGGCTCGCTGGCGCTCGACGACACGCTGGGCGCGCGCCTCGACGGCGTGCCGGACGACAAGCGGGCGATCACAATCGAACAACTCCTGTCGCACACCGGAGGCATCGTCGCCAACTACCCGGACCCGGCCAGGGTGCTCAGCAAGGACGAGATGGTCCAGTGGACGCTCGCCCAGCCGCTGGTGGACTCGCCGGGCGCGTCGTGGTCGTACTCAAACCCCGGTTACGCCCTGCTGGCGGCGATCGTGGAGCGAATCGAGAAGAGGCCGTTCACCGAGTGCGTCCGAGCGCGGGTCTTCGTTCCGGCGGGCATGGCCTCGGCGGCGTTCCTCGGCGAGGCGAGCGTGCAGCAGGGCATCTGCGCCACGGGCACCGGCCCGATGGTGGAGCGGTTCAATCTGACCGGCAACCCGGCGGACCTGCCGGCGACCTGGCAGCGCCTGGGCTGCGGCGGGGTGCTCTGCTCCGCCAAGGACTTGATGGCGTTCGACCGCGCGCTGAGCGCAGGGAAGCTGATGCCGCCGGAACTGCTGAAGCGGGCGTGGACGCCGGTGATGAACAACTACGGCCTCGGCTGGCGGATCATGACGACGCCGACGGGCGAGGTGCTGTACTGGAGCGACGGCCAGTTCCCCGGCTTCAACGCGGAGTACTTCCGCGACACGACGACCGACGCGTCGTTCGTGGTGCTATCGGCGGCGGAGGACGGCGCACGGAAGATGCGCGGGGCGGTGGCGGCAAAGGCGGGTGGGTGCGGGGAGTGATCGGGGGATGATCGGCTCGCTCCACGCGTGGCCCGAGGGGAGGGAGCAGACCTGCGCAGGGATGCCGTCGTTGCTCCTGCGGATGAGGATCTGGCCGTGGGAGCAGAGGAGTTGGAAGCAGGCCCTCGGATTCCGACGGTCATGATTACATGTCAGTGGCGGTTCCGTAGTCCCATCTGTACAGCATCGAACGGTCACTGCGCGTCGAGCCACGCTTCCAGGGCTTCGAGTGCGCCCGGCACGATGGCGTAAGGGCCGGTGTCGGGGTCCCCGAGCGAGCGGTTCAGGCCGTGGCCCGCGTGCGGGAAGAGGTGGATGGAATAGTCCTTCTCGTGCTTCTGCGCGAAGCGGGCGAGGATCGCGGCGCTCTCGGGGGCGTCGAGTTGGGTGTCCTCCGCGCCGAACAGCCAGAGCATCGGGATCCGCGTGCGCTCCAGGACCGGCAGCGGCTGATGGTCCTTCACGCGCCGGTACCAGTTCACGAACCACCCGTCGCGCGCGGCTGGCTTGCGCCCGCTGCGGACGATCCAGTCGTGACGGTGCACGCGCTCGAAGGCGCCGAGATAGTCGTCCCAGAGCGAGTTGTCGTCGATCGCCGCGAGCAGCCGGCGCCACAAGTCGAGCGCCTCGGCGGCCTCCTGCTCGGTCATCCCCGCGGCGCGGTACGAGTTGCGGGCCGCCGCCGTGTCGGCCTCGACGACGCTCACCGCGGGACCCGAGACGACCGCGATGAACCGAATGGCTTCCGTCTGAGATGCCGCGAGGGGAGCGACCCAGCCGCCCTGACTGAACGCGAGGGCGCCGAAGCGCGAGGCGTCAACATCGGACCTCGCTGCGAGCGCCTCGGCGGCGGCGGCGGCGTCATCCGCGAGCGGCCCGAGCCCGACCTCGCGCCAGGCGCCGGTCGAGTCGCCGCAGCCCCGCTTGTCCCAGCCCAGCACCGCGAAGCCGCGCCGGGCGAAGTGCTCCATCCAGAAGCGGTAGCCCTCGTCCTGCGTCCGGGAGTCCCCGCCTCCGTGCACCAGAACGATGCCGGGGAACGGCCCCGAGCCCACCGGGTGGACGACGCTCCCGGAGAGCTCGGCGCTGCCGCTGCTGAACCGGATGGGGTCCCAGGCCACCGGCGCGAGCGGCGACCGCTCGAAGCGGACAGCGCCGGACCGTCCATCGGGGAGCGTGATGATCCCGGCCAGCGCATCCGGATGAACCGTTGCGCGCAACGAGCCGAGCGACGCGGGGAGTTCGGCGACGATCCCGTCGGGACTGACGGTGATCGACGCGCAGGGCACCGACGGGAGGTGCAGCGACGGGGCATCGAAGGAGCCGACCGGCGGCTGCGCCTCGGCGTCGATCTCGAGTCCCACGCGAACGGTCTGGGCCTCGAAACGCCACTCACCGGTCCACCTCTGCGGCTCGGCAGGGGCGAAGCGTGCGATGAACAACGAGAGCAGTGCAGCCGCCGCGGAGCGCGCCAAGGGCATGCGGACTCCTACAGCATGGAAGGGCGCGTGTTGCGGGTCGGGAACCAAGCGGCGCGGAGTCGTCGGCGCCTGGAATCCCGCGAGTGAAGAAAACAAAGCGGCCCCGACCGGGGTGAACCGATCGGGGCCGTGAGTCGGCGATGACCTACTTTCCCGCAAGGCAGTATCATCGGCGGCCTGGGCTTAACTGCTGTGTTCGGGATGGGAACAGGTGTTGCCCCAGACCTATGGTCACCGACAAAGCCCGGTCCGTCCGCGAGGACGAACCGGACGAGGAGGGTGGCCTCTTCGTCCGGACAGTTCTGCGATTGCTGATGAAACAGGGTTGGATGGACGGAGTTGATGATGTTGATGAGTCGTACGCGCCCGTGCGGGGTTGAAGCCGCCCGGGCCGTCAATGTGAAGCGTGCGTTGATGAATGATCGTCGTAAGAACATGAGCTTGCACTCGCTCCGTGGCCCGCCGGGCGTCGTGCTGGAACACGACGGCGGAGGGTTGGAGCGGTCAAGCGTTCGACCGTTCGTACTGCTCTGCTGAAGGCCTCTCAGCCCTTACACACGCAGCCGATCAACCTGGTGGTCTTCCAGGGGTCTTTCGCTTTCGCAAGCAGGCCTTATCTCAAGGGGAGCTTCCCGCTTAGATGCTTTCAGCGGTTATCCCTGCCATACTTAGCTACCCAGCGGTGGGGCTAGCGCCCCAACTGGATCACCAGGGGTATGTCCCTCCCAATCCTCTCGTACTAGGGAGAAGTCCTTTCAAGCCTGCAACGCCCACGGCAGATAGGGACCGACCTGGCTCGCGCCGGTCTGAACCCAGCTCGCGTACCACTTTAATCGGCGAACAGCCGAACCCTTGGGGCCGCCTTCAGTCCCAGGATGTGATGAGCCGACATCGAGGTGCCAAACCGCTCCGCCGCTATGGACGCTCGGGAGCGATCAGCCTGTTATCCCTAGGGTACCTTTTATCCGATGAGCTACGGCCCTTCCACTCGGAACCGCAGGATCACTAGAGCCCTCTTTCGAGACTGCTTGGCCCGTCGGCCTCGCAGTAAAGCCGGCTTGTACTCTTGCACTCGACACGCGGTTTCCATCCGCGCTGAGCCGACCTTTGCACTCCTCCGTTACTCTTTTGGAGGAGACCGCCCCAGTCAAACTAACCAGCACCCACTGTCCCCCGCCCGGATCACGGGAATCGGGGTTAGGCCACGAACATGCAGAGGGTGGTATTTCACCTGTGGCTCGACCGGGGCCGAAACCCCGGCGTCAACGCCTCCCACCTATGCTACGCACCGTATGCTCATGGCCAATAGAAGCCTATAGTGAAGGTCCATAGGGTCTTTCCGTCTTGCCGCGGGTAGACGGCATCCTCACCGCCACTACTATTTCACCGAGTCGGTCGCGGAGACAGTGCTCCAATCGTTACGCTATTCATGCGCGTCGGAACTTACCCGACAAGGAATTTCGCTACCTTAGGACCGTTATAGTTACGGCCGCCGTTTACCGGTGCTTAGGTTATGAGCTTCGCCGAAGCTGACCCACTCCCGTGACATTCCGGTACCGGGCAAGCGTCACACTGTATACTTCCACTTGCGTGTTCGCACAGTGCTGTGTTTTTGATAAACAGTCGTCAGAGCCTTTTCTCTGCGCCCTCCCTTTCGGGTAGGGCCCCCTTATCGCTAACTTACGGGGTTAATTTGCCTAGTTCCTTCGCGACCGTTCTCTCGAGCGCCTGAGGCTATTCGCCTCGCCCACCTGTGTCAGTTTTGGTACGGACTCCGCTTCGCGGCCGTGGCTTTTCTGGGAACCCCGCCCCCGCGCGTCGGCCTCGAGGGCCTCAGACGGCTGGCGCTTCTGCGCGGCTTTGGGATTCGCACCACGGTTCGGTCTCTGCGGAGGTGCAGGAATGTTCGCCTGCTGTCCATCGACTACGCCTATCGGCCTCGCCTTAGGTCCCGACTAACCCTGGGCGGATTTACCTTCCCCAGGAACCCTTGGGCTTGCGGCGAGCAGGATTTTCACCTGCTTTATCGTTACTCAACCCGGCATATTCACTTCCTGACGCTCCAACGACCCTTCCGGGACGCCTTCACAGCCGACAGGAACGCTCTCCTACCGCTCTTTCGAGCCCGCGGCTTCGGTACAACGCTTATTCCCGATCATTATCGGCGCCGATCTCCTCGACCAGTGAGCTATTACGCACTCTTTAAATGGTGGCTGCTTCTAAGCCAACATCCTGGCTGTCATCGCAGATCGACTTCCTTTCCAAACTGAGCGTTGTTCCGGGACCTTAGCCGGCGGTCTGGGCTGTTGCCCTTTTGACGACGGATATTGTCACTCGCCGTCTCACTCCCTCGCCTTGACCCACGGTATTCGGAGTTTGGTTGGCCCGGGTACCCGGGTAGGGCCCCAAAGTCATCCAGTCGCTCTACCCCCGTGGGCTGCCGCGAGAGGCTGTTCCTAAAAACATTTCGGAGAGAACGAGCTATCTCCCAGTTTGATTAGACTTTTACTCCTCCCCACAGCTCATCCCATATCTTTTCAACGATAACGAGTTCGGGCCTCCAGGCGGTGTTACCCGCCCTTCACCCTGGCCATGGGTAGATCACTTAGGTTTCGCGTCTACGCCGTACGACTTGTCGCCCTGTTCAGACTCGCTTTCGCTCCGGGTCCGGCCCGATGGGCCTTACCCTCGCCGTACAGCGTAACTCGCCGGGTCATTATGCAAAAGGCACGCCGTCACCCCCGAAGGGGCTCCGACCGCTGTGTAAGCGCATGGTTTCAGGTACTCTTTCACACCGCTCGCAGCGGTTCTTTTCATCGTTCAGTCGCCTTACTGATTCACTATCGGTCGTCAAGGAGTACTTAGCATTGGAGGGTGGACCCCCCATGTTCACGCCGGGTTTCACGAGCCCGACGCTACTCGAGTGCTCCCCTTTCCGCACGCTACGGGACTGTCACCCTCTTCGGTGCGGCTTTCCAGCCGCCTCGCGTGTTTCCAGGTTCGTCCGCTTTCGCTCGCCGCTACTGACGGAGTCGCGGTTGCTTTCCTTTCCTCCGGGTACTGAGATGTTTCAGTTCCCCGGGTTCGCTTCGTGCACCTATGCATTCAGTGCACGATGGCCTTTCGGCCGGGTTGACCCATTCGGACATCCAGAGATCACTGCCCGGTTACCGGCTCCCTCTGGCTTTTCGCAGGTTCCCACGTCCTTCATCGCCTCTTGACGCCAAGACATCCACCATGCGCCCTTAGTCGCTTGACCGCACCAACCGAACGCCGTCGTTCATCGGGGGACGCCCGGGGCCATGATGAATGGCGCCGGGACGACCTGCCGCACGAACCATGACGCCCGCCTGGCCTCGGCCTGCAGACCCATGAGTTACGATCAATCTTCTATCTTCGCTCGCTTCAATTGACGCATACGATCTCGGTGCCGCCCTTGAAGTTCCGGCCCAGGGTTCTCGTGTTGGACAAACGCGGGGACCCTCCCGGCCCTCTCGGGCGGCGTGGCAATCGCAGATCTATCCGGTTGTCAAAGAGGCCGGGACGACCGACCGTCGCGGTGCGAGCGTCCCACGCCCGGTTCGGGGTTGCCGAGCCGGGTTCCGCGTCGTTTGGATTCGAGCGGGATCGACGAGTGTACTGATCGCCAAGGATCTGTCAAGGCCGCCAGAACCGCGTCGGGCGGATTCCTGAGCGCGGTGGGGAGGACCGGGGGACAACGAACGCTCAGAACCCGCCCGGCTTGGGAAGCCCGCCCGGTTGGCCGGGCTGCCCGCCGCCCAATGGGTTACCGCCAAGGGGGTTACCGCCCAGGGGGCTGGGTCCGCCGCCGGCGGGGTCGCCGCCGCCCCCGGGGGCTGGAGGGCCGCCCCAGGGCGAGGAGCCGGGCAGACGAGCCACGCCCCGCTCTGCCGAGCGGGCCGACTTGGCGAGCGCCTCACGGAGGGCGGCGGTCGACGGGTCGTTCGAAGGGACGCGGAGGAGGATCCGATCAGCCCCCTGCGCGAAGGCCGCCTGGGCGATGGCCTTGTCCTTCGACCACGCGGAGGCCACCCCGAGAAGAAAGGTGTCCATCTGCAACGGACGATTGCGCTCGACCGGTGTCTGCTGGGCGATCGAGCGCCGGCCGGACTCGTCCGTCGTGATCTCGTAGGTCACCAGCCCTTCCGGGAGCGTGATGGTGCCCGCGGCGGTGTCGCCCGGCTCAAGGCCCACCTCCACCCGGCGCCAGTACCCGTAATAGAACTCGAAGAGTTCGACCGACGCCCGGGCGGGCGAGGCCAGGCCCGTGGTGCTGGGCTCGCTGGCGGCCTGCAGGATGAGCACGCGCTCTTCGGGCAGAACGATCGGGTCGGACCATTCCGAGAACGCCCCGTCGATGGCGATGTTCTGCGCCAGGGACTTCTGCTCGTCCACCAGCCCGTCGGTCTGCCCGAAGAGCGGGTTCGTGACGCGGACCCGAGCCCGGTAGCGGTAGGTCGCGCCGGGGCGGGCGGTCAGATCGTGGGTCCAGAGGGTGAACTGGCCCGCGTCTGGGTGCGACACCGAGTGGAGCGGTTCTGCGAACGAGGCCGCCGCCAGGGGCTGACCGAACCGGGTGAACCCCAGCACGCGCAGGGCCTCGACTTGCTTGGCCTCGTCGGCTTCCGCCTTGCGCAGAGCTTCCTGGAGGGGGCCGGTGTCCCGTTCACGGGGCTGTTTGGGCTCTTCTGGTCCGCCGCCCCCGCCGCCTCCGCCGATCTGGGCGAGGTAGTTTCGCTCGAGGCGGGGCCAGACAAACTCGTCGGGCGCGAGGGGCGTGGCGTCGCGAGAGGAGCGGCGTTCCGGGGGGGGGGGCGGAGCCCCGCGATCGGCGGGAGGGAGCTTGAGCTGGCGCCGGAGGCGGTCGACTTCGGACTCGTACCCCTTCAGAACGCGCAGCGCGGCTTCCAGTTGGCGCTGCTTGTCGGCGTTCTCAGACTCGATGCCCAGCGCCTTGGCCGGGAGTTCCCAGGGGTCGCCCGAGACCGTGGGGTAGAAGGGCGGGCGGCGGATGAACTCGCGGGCGGTTCGCTCCTGCTCGACGATCCCGCGGAGCGAGGAAGGGCCCAGATCGGGGGCGACCAGCGGGGCCCGGGTGTCCGGAGCGCCGGGCATGAGCGCCAGGGGCGACTCTTCGCTCCAGGAGCCGTCGGCCAGGCGCTCCTGACGGAACCACTGGACATCGAGGATCTCAACCAGCGACTTCCACAGCGCCTCGGGGATGGCTCTGCTGCCTTCGGGGGCCGGGGCGCCAAGGATCTCGCGGAGTTTGGCGGCGTCGAACCCCGACTGCACCGAGACGAATCGCAGATCAAACGGCTGCGCTGGCGGGAGCAGCTTGGCCAGCTCCGGACCGATCTCCGCCACGGTCAACGGATCGATGGCGGCGCCGAACGGAGCCGCCACGGGACGGTCGGGCGCGGGGGGCTCGAAGAGCGCGAAGGGGGCGGTGGCGGCCTCGATGGCCTGGATCTCGCCCCCGGCGCTGGACGATCCCAGGAACGCAGGAGTTCCCAGACTGGCGAGCGTCCGGGGCGAGCCCTTCGACTGCAGGGCCGCGAGGAACTGATCGCGGGCGCTGGGTATGGCGTCGGTGTCGGGCACGCCCGCGACGACGGCGGTGGATTCCAACGCCGCCCGCTTGACCTCGGCCATGGAGCGCAGCGCCGCGTCGGCCTGATCGAGCGGGACATCGCGCCCCCCGACCTTGACCGAGCGCGCTCCGCCCAGCAGCCCCAGTTGCATCGCCAGCACAGCGACGAAGAAGAGTCCGAAGAAAAGAAGGACGCCCTTCTCCACATGGCGCTCGATGATGGTCACACCCTTGATCTTCATGGTCGCGTTCTCACTGCCCGCGGGGATTGATCTGGCGTTCGGCTCAGTTCGACTCGGACTCTTCGCTCGGCGGCTCCTCGGACCCGGCCTCGCCCGGGGGCGCCGGGGGGGGCGCGTCGGGCGGAACGCCCAGCGCCTCGCGGACCTTGGCGGGCATCAGCGGCCTGAGCCACGCGCGGAGCCAGGCGGACTCCACCCGCAGGGACACGCGCACCAGGTGATCGGCGCCGAGGTCGTACCCTAGCCGTAGGTCGGGGAGGGGGTCGTAGTCGGCGATGTCCACGCCCACGACCGTCATGAAATTGACGGACGAGAAGGCGTCCAGGATCTTCGGCACATCCTTGCTGGCGGCGATGAGCACCACATCCGCGTAGCGAAGGTCGTAGATGGGGTTAGGGGACGCGGGCCAGGACGCGCGCCCGGTGTGCGCCACCGCGAAGGTCTTGGGCAGTTCGGTGCGCTCATCGTCGCTCTCGGGGGGCGTCGCGGGGCCTTCGCCGGTCGGGGTTCCAGCGGATGTTGGGTCCGCGCCCGCCCCCGGGGCCGGCTTTCCGCTGGGTCCGACCATGATCGATTCCAGGATCTTCACGGGCGCGCGGAAGACATCCAGCCGGCTGCCGGAGCCGTCGGAGTTCGCCAGCAGCGCCGCCTTGATGAGGTCCTCGTTGACCCAGTAGATCATCTGCTGGTCCCAGGCGGTCTCCAGCGGCAGGACCGTGGAGGGCGGCCAGGGCTTCACATTCGAGAACACGCTCGGTGTGGCGTAGAAGGCGGTCCCCGCGGATGAAGAGCGGTAGATGTCCAGCCGGCGCTGGGCCAGCGAATCCGTGAGGCGGGCCTCCTCGTCCGCGGTCAGCTTCTGGTCCGAGCGCCCGGCGGTGATCCGGGCCACTTCGTCGGTGCGGAACTTCTCAAGCGCCGTCCGGACCGATTCCTCGGAGGGCGGGCTCCCGGCGTGGTGCGCCTTGAGCAGGTCGGCGTGCGCGCGGGGCCACGCCTGCACGAACTGATCGAGCAGGCGGAAACTGGTGCTCAAGTCGGGGGGCGCCGGGAAGAGCCGGTCGGCGCCGTCGCCCAGGATCGTCCGCTTGCCCCTGGAGTTGCGCTCGATGGCGTCGGCGCGGACGCGCCCGACATCATCGACGATCCGGGTCAGGAGCCCCTTGACCCTCTCCGTGGTCGCCGCGTTCGGTGGGGCCGTCACATCGACGACCGGGGGCTTCCCCGCAAGGAACGGTTCGACGCGGTAGGTCACATCCAGCCCGGCGATGGCCGAGGCCTGCTGCGACACCCGCGCCTCGGCGGCCTTGTGCACCTTGGACCCCCAGCCCGTGCTGAAGAAGATCATCAGAGGGGCCGCGATGATCGCCGTCGCCAGCGCGATGACGACGATCAGGTTTGCCTTCAGCCAGGGAACGAACTTTTTCACGCGTCCGGCTCCTGCGTTACAGCGGATGGGTCGGGGACCGCCTCGGTAGCGGGGTCGCGGACCTGGGCGTACCAGATCACCGAATACCGATAGACCGGCCCCTCGAGCGGCTTGCGGATGAGTCGCTCGGGGAACGGCGCGAGGGACTCGAGCGAGGACTGCCCGCGCGAGTCACCCGATCCTCGTTCAGGGGGCGAGCCGGGGGGGGAGGGGCGCGAAGGGCTGCCGCCGCCCAGAGGAATTCCGCCGCCGGTCCCGCCCAGGGGGATTCCCCCGTCATCGTCGGGCCTGGGGCGTCCCCCGAACCCGCCCGGTCGGCCCCCAGGGGCGGATGGAGGGGGAGGCGGAGGACGCCGACCCCCCCCCGTCGGGGCGGTCGGGGTGGGACCGGGGGGCGCCACAATCGTGTCGATGCGCACTGCGGCAGGCCCGGGGATGGCTTCCAGGGTGTAGGGGATCCCCATTCGCGTCGCGTTTGATCTCAGCCAGGCGAGCACGGTGTCGTTGGCGAAGGCCTGTCGGTCGGGGTGGTTGGAGTCGAACACCAGCGTCATGCGCACCGCGCCCCGCGGGCCGGCCTTCAGATCGGCTGCCCCGGATTCCGGCGTGGTGGGCGCGGGGGAGTCCGACCCACCCGATCCGGCAGCGGTCTGCGCGACGAGCGGGGATTCGGGCGCGAGGTACTCGGTGTCGAGCGACTTGATCTCGACCGCGTGGGTGTCGTCGGGCTTTCCCGGCGAACGGAAGACGCGGGCGGCGCTCAGCATGCGGTCCACATCCTCCAGCAACGAGGTGTACAGCCCGCGCCCGTCGGTCAGGGCCAGCAGGTTCTGCGCCATCATGCCTGGCTGGGCGGCGGCCGATGCTTCCTGCCACTCGGACTTGAGGCGGTTCCCCAGGGAGATGGTCTCGTTGATGGGGCGCTGGATCGAGTTGTCGGCCCGGGCCCGCGCCATGGCCGCGTTATCGAGGAAGGGGCGCAGGAACGAGACGCCCCCGGCAGCGATCCCAAGACCGGCGGCGGTCAGCAGCCACGGGGTCTTGCGCTTCCACATCGCCTTGCGCACCACCGAGACGGGCATCAGGTTGGCGTTGATGAAGTTCAGACCCAGCCCCTGCAGGGCCATGCCGTAGGCGGTGGCGAGGGTCGGAGTGGCGGCCTCGAAATCGGCGGCGGCGGAGCCCTCGACGCTGAGGCGCTTGAACTGCTCGAGCCGGAAGACCTCCATCTGGAGTTGCTGGCTGAGGATCTTGCGGAGCCCCAGAAGTTTGAAGGTGGCGCCGACCCCGATCAGCCGCTGGATGTTCGACTCCGGGTGGGTCTCCTGGAAGTAGGAGATCGAACGCTGGATGTCCTGCACCAGCTCGGAGAGGACGGGCTTCATGGCCTGGAAGATGTGGCGCTTGTACTTGGAGGTCTCGGCCTCGCGCTTGAGCTTTTCCGCCTTGCCGTAGGCCAGTTTGAAGGTTTCTTCGAGCGTCTGGGTGAAGTTGTGGCCGCCCAGGGGGAAGGTGCGGATCCAGACCTTGCCGTGGTCGGTGATGATGAGGTCGGTCGCGGTGGTGCCGATGTCGAGGATGACCGTGCCGGGGGACCTGGGGGTGAAGCCCAGGTCGTAGGCGATGGCGTTGTAGACCGCGACGGGGCTGAGGGAGAAGATGTCGGGCACCAGCCCGACTTCCTCGTAGACCGCCAGGCGTTCGGCGATGCGCTCCTTGGTGCAGGCGAAGATGCCGACCTCGACATCCGGCGAATCCTCGCTCTGGAAGGTCTGATAGTCCCACTCGACCTCTTCGATCGGGAAGGGGATCTGCTGGACCGCCTCGAAGCGGACGAGGTTGGCGACGCCCTTGGGCTCGACCGGGGGCAGCTTCGCGAAGCGGGCGAAGGTGCTGTGGCCGGGGAGCGAGACGGCGATGGCCGCCCCCCGCATGGCGTCGCGGTACTGGGACATCAGCGCGCCCAGGGCGACGCGGGTGGCGTCGTCACGGTCGATGTCGGGGGTGGACAGGACCTTCTTGTGCGGGATGACCACGAAGTCGGCGACCCGGAGAGAATCCGCGTCCTTCTCGAGCTTCAGGGCCTTGATGGCCCCGGCCCCGACTTCGATACCCCAGCAGACATTCGAGGATGGCATTCGGACTCCTCAGGATCGGCGGACGCTCGAAGGGGCCGATCGCCCGGGTCGAGTTCGGGACGCCCGGGACAGTCGGACCACCGGGTCGGCAGCACCGGACGACGGCGCCGGGGCGGTCATGCTACCGCAAGCGAGAGCGCGCCCACCCGACGCTGCCCCCCCGGAACTCCCCCCGGAACGCCCCCCGGAACGCCCCCCTGTACGCCCCCCGGAACGCCCCCGGTACTCCCACTGGGTACGGACCCTTCGGCGCGCAACGGGAGGCCTCGGTCGGTACGCGGGGGGCTCGGGGGCGGTTCGGGTCGTTCCTCGATACCCGGGGACCGAACGCCCACGGGTCTGTACACTGAGCGGTTCGGGATCGGCGGCGGACGCGCTGGTGGGCGCCCGACGAGCCGTCGATCGGTGGCGGGGCGCTGCGGCGCCGGAAATCATCAGCGGATTGGGCATGAACGACATCCAAGACCCGTCGCGCGCCGGGCACGAGCCCGCGGCGCCCAGTGAATCGACCCGTCACTCGACCTCGGGCGAGATGACCCTGTCCGCCGATGTCATGGCGGAGGCGGACGCGGCGCTGCGCACGGCGGCGTCGAGCGGGAAGGGGTCCGGCCCGTCCCCGCACCACCACGAGAAGCCCAAGCCATCGGAACTGGCCAAGGCCCACGCCGCCATGGAGCCCCGCGCGATCCGAGGCCCCCGCGTCGTGCAGGGCGGGCGCGAGCACCGCACGGGCAGCGTGGTGTCGGTCGGGCCGACGGACATTTTCATCGAGTTCGGCCCCAAGGAGCTGGGCGTCATCTCGCGCCAGCAGTTCACCGACGCCGACCTGCCCAAGGTGGGCGAGCCGTTTGAGGTCGTGGTCGACCGGTTCGACTCGCAGGAGTCGCTGTTCCTGTGCTCGCGCCCCGGCTCGGTGCAGAAGGCCGACTGGGAAATGCTCGAGCCGGGCCAGGTCGTCGAGGCCCGCGTCACCGGAGTGAACAAGGGCGGCCTGGAACTGGAGGTCGCCCACCATCGCGCCTTCATGCCCGCCAGCATGGTGGACACGCGCCGGATCGAGGACCTCTCGATCTTCGTGGGCGAGAAGCTGAAGTGTCAGGTGACCCGCGTCGACCGCACGGGCAAGGGGAACATCACCCTCAGCCGTCGCGAGATCGTGGGCGAGGAGCGGAAGGAGATCCTCAAGTCCCTCAAGGAGTCGCTGAAGGAGGGCGAGGTCGTCGACGGCGTGGTCAAGAAGATCATGCCCTTCGGCGCGTTCGTGGACATCGGGGGCATCGACGGGCTGCTGCACATCTCCGACCTGAGCCACGACCGCGTGAACAAGGTCGAGGATGTGGTCAAGGAGGGCGACAAGGTCCGCGTGAAGGTGCTGAAGCTCGACTGGGCCGCCCGGCGCCACTCGCTGGGGCTGAAGCAGCTCCAGGAGGACCCCTTCCTGGCGGCCACCAAGGATGTGGTCGAGGGGGCCGTGCTCGCGGGGCGCGTAACCAAGCTGACCGAGTTCGGGTGCTTTGTTGAGATCGCGCCGGGGCTCGAAGGGCTGGTCCACATCAGCGAACTCGCGTGGAAGCGCGTCATGCGCACGAGCGACGAGGTGCAGCCCAACAAGGTCGTCAAGGTCAAGGTGCTCAAGGTCGACCCGGACTCGCGGAAGATCTCGCTGAGCATCAAGCAGACCACCGAGGCGCCCCAGATGGACGCCGGGCGCGGGCGGCGGAAGACCGGCGACGAGGACACCCGCAAGCCCGAGGACATCCTGAAGGAAACCCCGGCGCTGCGTCGTCTGCGCGAGCAGTCCAAGCAGAAGATCAAGAGCGGGCTGAAGTCCGGGCTTGGGGAGGTCGGCGGGCTCGGGCTGGGCGACCTGCGGCTGTAGGTGCCTCGTCCGCCGCGGCGGACGAGGTGGAGAAGCGGTAGAGCGGCGGGCGAGTGAATCGCCCGCCTTGGGAGGGGGCTGGCGGACGGAATCCCCGGTGCGCACCGGCGCGCGGGCTTGGGGTGCCGGGGTACGCGGCCCGGCGCGTGCCCCGTGGTCTATGACCGACGCAACGGGGCACGAGCGACGGTCGTACCCCGGTACCTTGAGACCCCTGTCCTCTCCCTCACCCGACACGCCAGGAGACATACTTGGTTTCGAGGAAGGCCTCGATGCCCTCGCGGCCGCCCTCGCGCCCGAGGCCCGACTGCTTCATGCCCCCGAAGGGGGCCTGGGCGGTGGAGGGCAGCGCGTCGCTCGCGCCGACAATGCCGTAGTCCAGCGCCTCGGCGACGCGGATCAGGCGGGAGGCGTCGCGTGTGTAGAAGTACGCGGCCAGCCCGAAGGGCGAGTCGTTGGCGCGCCGGACGACATCCGCTTCATCGGTGAACGACTGCACCGGCGCGACGGGGCCGAAGGTCTCTTCGGTGCAGCAGAGCATCTCGGGCGTGCAGCGGTCGAGGACGGTGGGCGCGAAGAAGCGGTCGGCGAGCCCGGCGCGGGGGCGGGAGCGGGCTCCGCCGCAGACGAGGCGGGCGCCCTTGGCGAGGGCGTCGGAGAGGTGCCTTTCAATCTTGGCGACAGCGTGGTCGTCGATCATCGGACCGATGTGGACGCCTTCGTCCGTGCCTGGGCCGACGCGGAGCGCTCGGGCGCCGCGGGCCAGGCGCTCGACGAACTCTTCGCGCAGCGATTCGTGGACAAAGAACCGGTTGGCGCAGATGCAGGTCTGGCCCCCGTTGCGGAACTTGTTGCTCAGCGCCCCGGCGACGGCGGCGTCGAGGTCGGCGTCCTCGAACACGATGAACGGCGCGTGCCCGCCCAGCTCGAGCGAGAGGCGGGTGAGGTTCTGCGCCGAAGCCCGCACGAGCAGTTTGCCCACCTCCGTCGAGCCGGTGAACGAGAGCTTGCGCACCAGCGGGTTCGACAGGAACTCGGCGCCGATGGCGGGGGCGTCGCCCGTGACGACGCTCAGCACGCCCGGGGGCACGCCCGCTTCGAGCGCGAGCTCCGCCAGCGCCAGCGCGCTCAGGGGCGTCTGCTCCGCGGGCTTGACGACCATCGTGCACCCCACCGCCAGCGCCGGGCCGGCCTTGCGCGTGATCATCGCGCTGGGGAAGTTCCAGGGCGTGATGGCGCAGGTCACGCCCACGGGCTGCTTGAGAACGAGGATCCGCTTGTCGGGCGTCGACGCGGGGATGGTGCGCCCGTACGCGCGCCGGGCCTCCTCCGCCGCCCACTCCAGGAACGAGGCGGCGTAGGCGATCTCGCCCCGCGCCTCGCCCAGCGGCTTGCCCTGCTCGCTGGTCATCAGCCGCGCCAGTCGTTCCTGTTCGCGCACCAGCAGGTCGCCCCAGCGGCGCACGATGCGCGCCCGGTCGGGAGCGGGCAGCGCGCTCCACGCTGGGAACGCGCGAGCGGCGCCTTCGATCGCGGCCCGGGCGTCGGCGGGGCCGCCGTCGGGCACGCGGGCGATCTGGGCGTCGGTGGCGGGGTCGCGGACGGTGAACTCGCGCCCGCTGATGGCCCCGACCCACCGCCCGTCGATCAGGTTGCGGGTCTGCACGCGGGGGCCTCCTGGGCAGGGGCGGCAGCAGCACCGGCGCCGAAGCGGCGCCCGGCGTGTTCGATCAGCGGGCGGACCCCCGCGTCGCTCCAGAGGTACTTCGGATTCATGACCTTGGTCCCCAGCGCGACATGCGTGGCGCCGGCGACGGCGTAGTCGTCGATGTCCTGAACGGTCGTGATCCCGCCCCCGCCGATGATCGACAGCCCGCCGACCCCCCGGACGCCCGCCACTTCGCGCACCCGACGGACGCACGCCAGCGCCACGGGCTTCAGGGGCTTCCCGCTCACGCCCCCCGCGGGGACCGGCAGGGTGTTGCAGCAGTGCAGCGTGCGCACGCCGGCGTCCAGCGCGTGCTCGACCATCTGCTCGTAGTTCACGGGCGGCGCCTTGACGATCACGCGGCAGCCCGTGGCCATGGCGCGCTGAAAGAGCCAGCCGGGCCAGTTGATGTGCCCGACATTCGGGCACGACATGTTCAGTTCGACCGCCATCGGGCGCAGCGCCGCGACGCGGTCCAGCAGCAAGGCCCACTCGTCGTCAGAGAAGCCGTGGACGCTGACGATCTTGTCCGCAAGGGACACCCCGCCGGAGGATGCGCGGGAGGCGAGCCAGTCGATCCCGGGGTTGCGCAGCCCGATCTTGTTCACCCACGCGCCGAGGCGGGGGTAGTAGCGCACGGTGCGCAGCACGCGCCACCAGCGCCCGGGGCGGCGCAGCGCCGTGTAGGTGCCCAGCGTGGGCGTGGCCCCCTCGGGCTGGATGTAGTTCCCGAAGGGGGCCGAGATGACCAGGGGCCGGAGCACTCCACAATCCTAGATGACTCCGCCCACCGGGGCTTGCGGGTTGAGGAGCAGGAGAGCGTCGGACGATTCACTCGCCCGCCGCTCTGCTCGTCCTCACCTCGTCCGCACGCGGAGCGTGCAGACGACGAGCGCCGGCCCCTACACTGTGCCCCCCATGCAGAGCGGCCCCGAGATCATCCTGAGCGAGCGTCTGCTCGAGGCCATGCGCCACGCCTTCGGCGCGGCGCTCCCGCCCGACGCCGATCCGCTGCTGGCGGTGTCGAAGAACCCCGAATTCGGCGACTTCCAGTGCAACGCCGCCATGTCGCTGGGCAAGGCGATGGGGATCAGCCCCCGCGCCGCCGCCGAGCGCATCGTGTCGGCGCTGAACATCGACGATGTCGCGCTCCCGGCGCGGATCGCCGGACCGGGGTTCATCAACCTGACGCTGCGCCCCGAGGCGCTCGCGTCGGCGCTGGACGCGATGGACGACGGGGCGCTCGGGCTGCCCCCCCCACCACCGGGCGCGCGGGAGACGATCGTCGTCGATCTCTGCGGCGTGAACCTCGCCAAGCAGATGCATGTCGGCCACCTGCGTGCGACGGTCATCGGCGACGCCCTCGCCCGCATCTGGGAGCGGCTGGGGCACCGGGTGATCCGCCAGAATCACTTCGGCGACTGGGGCCTGCCCATCGCGATGGTCACCGAGCGGGTGAAGCGATTGGCGGAGGCGGGGCGGGTGGACCTCGATTCGCTCACGCTGGAGGACCTGGAGGGCCACTACCGCGCGGCCCAGCGGGACTGCGACGCCGACGAACGAGGCCTGCGGGCGGTCGAGCGCTTCGGGCTGGGGCCGAAGGCCGACGCCGAGGTGCGCACGCAGGTCGAGGGCGCGCGGGAAGCGACCGCTCGCGCGAGGCAGGCGCTCGTCGCGCTGCAGGCGCACGAACCCGGGCATGTGCGCGTGTGGGAGCGGATCAGCGAGGTCACCCTGGCGGCGTGCTTCGAGAACTGCCGCCGGTTGCACGCCACCGTGACCCGGGAGGCGACCGCGGGCGAATCCACCTACGCGCACGAGCTGGCGCCGCTCGTCGAGGACCTGCTGGCGCGGCGCGTCGCGGAAGTGGACGACGGCGCCGTGATCGTGCGCCTCGACGAGTTCGGCATCAAGGAGCCCTGCCTGGTCCGCAAGCGCGACGGGGGGTTCCTCTACGCAACGACCGACATGGCGGGCATCCGCCGGCGCGTGCAGGGGCTGGGCGCCGACCGGGCCATCTACGCGGTCGACGCCCGGCAGTCGCTGCACTTCCGCCAGGTCTTCGCGGCGTCAAAGAAGGCGGGCTACGCACGCCGAGCGGGAGGCAGCGACGCGACGCTCCTCCACGCCGCCTTCGGGATGGTGCTGGGCGAGGACGGGCGCCCCTTCAAGACCCGCAGCGGCGAGAATGTCCGGCTGAGCGACCTGATCGACGAGGCGATCGCCCGCGCCGAACTCGCCGTCGCGCAGAAGAACCCCGATCTGCCCGCGGACGAGCGCCGGGCCGTGGCGGAGGCGGTGGGCATCGGCGCCATCAAGTACATCGACCTCTCCAGCGACCGCTCGAAGGACTATGTCTTCTCCTTCGACCGCATGCTCGCGTTCGAGGGCAACACCGGGCCGTACCTGCAGTATGCGCTGGTGCGGGTGCGGTCGATCCTGCGGAAGGCCCACTTGGAACAAGGGATTCACGAGGACTCGCTCGGCGGCCCCGGGCGCCCGGGGCTCCTCATCGCTGCGCCGGAGGAGAAGACGCTGGCGCTCGCGGCGCTGAAGTTCCCCGCCACGCTGCGTGGCGCGGGCGAGGCGTGCGAGCCCCACCGGTTGTGCGCCTATCTCTATGAACTGGCCTCCGCGTTCAGCGCGTTCTTTGCGGCGTGCCCGGTGCTCTCGACTCCGGACGAGCGGGTCAAGCGGTCTCGCCTGCGCCTGTGCCGCCTGACCGGGCGGATCCTGCGCGACGGGCTGGAGGCGCTGGGGCTGGTCCCGCTGGAGCGGATGTGATTCGGGGTGGGTGGCCAGAGAATCCGGGAACAGCCAGCGCAGGATCGTGGTAGAGACTGGTACGGGGCTGTTGTGGGGTGCGGTGCGGCTCGCCCGTGGGGTTGGCATGGGAGCGGGCGTGAGGGAGCGTTTCGTCACATCCTGCGCGGACCGCGCTCCGCATCCCCTCCCCGTCGCCGGGCGGAGATTCTCCATTCATCAGGTCTTCCCGCGCTCGCGGGCTGGAGGTTCATCACCATGTTGATGCGCCAGGGTCGGTTCACCGGAAGAGCGTCCGGGCTTCTCGCCTGCGCGATGAGCGCGTTCACGGTTGGAGCGGCAGTGGCCGGCGACCAGGGCGCTGTGCCTGTCCGAGGCCGAGGGGTGACGATCGGCCCCGGGAGCGGCCCCGGCGGCGGGCCGGGGATCCAACCCGGCAACCAGCCCACCACCACCGACCCCCTTCTCGAAGGCCCCGAGCCCGGTGGCGGCCCCGACACCTTTGACTTCGGCGACGGCCCCGATGCGGCCCTGCTGTGCGACTCGGGGATCTTCGGCCTGTTCCCGACGGCGCTGAGCTCGTTCAACGCCAACGGGGGTCGCGGCTCGCCGCGCCACCGGTCGGTGGGAGAGGGATCGACGGTCACGCTCGGGACCGAGGTGTCCTACGAGGACGCGGCCCGGCGCCCGCGCTGCGATTGGGACACCGCGGGGTGCGACGCGGGCGACGACGGAGCCCTGGTGCTCTGCCTCACGAATGACTGCGAGAGCGGGCTGTTCGTAAACCGGGGAGTCTGCGGCCTCGGAATGTCCGCCTCCTTCGGCCCTCGGGTGGCGGGGACTCCCTCCGGCTTCTGGATTGTGCGCACCCGCACGGCTGCGGGGCTGGGCGTTCCGGCGTTCCTCAATGTCGCCGTCGATGCGAACAGTTCGGGCGTGTTCTTTGACCAGGGAGCCGCCTGGTGCCTTCGCGATGCGGCCGTCGCCGCGGGTCCCATGGCCGATCAGGTGCACTTCACCTCGCCGTTCCCGGTGGCCACCTACTTCAACGCGGGTGTGTCGGAGTGGGCGGTGTCGGCGTTCTGGTCGCGGTTCATGGTGTCCGAAGAGCGCGTGAGCGACGCCTTCGAGAGCCACTGGGACGGGAGCGCCGCCGCCGAGCCCTACAACCACGGCGAGACCGAAGACTGGATCGCCCGCACGCTCCCGGGAAAGTGGAGCTGCCGCCTGCCCGAGTCGTCGGTCGAGGCGAGCGTCATCGCGGTCGTTTCGCTGGACCCACTCGACACCGACTGCCTGAACGGGATCGAACTGACCCTGACCACCGGCCCATCGGCGCGGGGCGTGGTGCGAGAGTTCCGCGAAGGCGCCGTCATCGCGGGGCAGCCCGTGCCCGCTGAGGTTCGACGACTGGATGTTTCGGCGACGGAGCCGGGCCTGGGAGGGCGGGTCGCTCTCCGCGAGCGGACGGACCGGATTTCGATGGGTGTCGTCGATGTGACCACCGCCTCGGGCGGCGTGCTGACGAGCGCATCGGCGTTCTTTGACCTGTGGCTGGCGATCGATCTGCTGGATCAGGTCCGCACCCTGGACACGGGGAGTGTGCCCGTGCGGGTGGCGGCGGAGGCGATCCCCGAGTTCCCCCCAGTCGGGACCGCGTTGGTGCAGCCGCTCGAGAGCGCTCCCGTGCCGCTGTTCGACCGCGCGACGCTCCAGCTCGCCGGGTGGATGTGCGTCCTGAGCGTTCAGTTCGTGGACGCCGCCGACGCACGGTGCCCGGGCGACGCCGACGGGAACGGGGTGATCGACTTCGATGACATCAGCGCCGTGCTGAGCAACTGGCTCACCGTCGGCGCCAGCGGAGATGCCAGCGGCGACTGCATGGTCGACTTTGTCGATATCACGAGCGTGCTCGCCAACTGGAACGGTGGCTGCTCGTAAACGCCGGGCACAGAATGTGCCTGCCGACTTCGATGGGTCGGGCGGCCCGCCCGTCTCTCCAGGCCCTCCGGGAGTGATTGTGCAATGGGCCTTTGGAGAGCCGGTTCCCGCGCGCCGGCCTGGCTCAGCCGCGGAGCGCGTCCTCGACCGAGTCGAAGAGAGCCAGCAGCGTGGTGAGCTTGGTGCGCTCGAACACCGCGCGCACATTCGCGTTCGCCCCGGCGATGCGGAGCTGGCCGCTGGGCTTGAGGCCGCGGTGCAGGGTGGTGAACGAACCGATCCCGAGCGAGGAGATGAACTCCAGCCCCGACGCGTCCAGCACAACCAGGGCGGGCTTGGACGCGACGATGGGCAGGATGTGGCGGTCGAGTTCCGACAGGTTGGTCACGCCCGCGCTGCCCCGGACCGTCAGCAGCACGCCCCAGGGCTCGGTCCGGTGCTCGACCTGCAGGTTGACATTCGCCATCAGCGCGGGCTCCCGGTCAGGGTCGTAGGCGACGAGGATAGCGGGAGGGCATCTCGCGCGATGCCGCACCAGACGACGCACGGGGCCGGTGGGCCGGGTTGCTGAACAGGCCCTCTTGGCCTCCCCGTGAACCGGCACCCGATCACAACCGATCGCCTTCCGGGTCCGGGCACCCGCACCCGGTCAGTCCGCTCGACCCCCCCGTGCTGAGCGCCGCTACGATGCGCCCATGCCCCCGCCCCCCGCCGATCTCCGCTCCGACACGGTCACGCGCCCCACCGAGGCCATGCGCCGCGCGATGGCCGGCGCCGAGGTCGGGGACGATGTGCTGGGCGATGACCCGACGGTGATCGCGCTGGAAGAGCGCATCGCCAACCTGCTGGGCAAGGAGGCGGCGGCGTTCGTGCCCTCGGGCACGATGGCGAACCAGGCCGCCATCCGCGCGCTGACCGAGCCCGCCGACGAGATCATCGCCCACAAGGACAGTCATATCATCCACTACGAGACCGGCGCCCCGGCGGCGGTCTCGGGGTGCTCGATCGCCCCCGCGGAGGGCGAGCGCGGCATGTTCGGCCCCGACGAGCTCGACCGCCTGGTGCGCACCCCCAACATCCACGCGCCGCGCTCGCGCCTGCTGGTCATCGAGAACACGCACAACAGGGGAGGCGGATCGGTGTGGACGCTCGAGCAGGTCCGGGCCGTGACCGATCGCGCCCGCGCGCACGGGCTGCGCACGCACCTGGACGGCGCCCGCCTGTGGAACGCCTGCGTCGCGACGGGGCGCCCCCCCAAGGACTACGCGGCGTGCTTCGAGACCGTCTCGACATGCTTTTCCAAGGGGCTGGGCGCGCCGGTCGGATCGTCGGTCGCGGGCACGCCGGAGACGATCGCGCGGGTGCGCCGGTTCCGGAAGATGATGGGCGGCGCGATGCGCCAGTCGGGCATCCTGGCGGCGGCGGCGCTGCACGCGCTGGAGCACCATGTCGATCGGCTGGCGGAGGACCACGCGCGGGCGCGCCGGCTGGCGGAGGCGTGGGCCTCCGTGCCCGGGCTGGGCGTGAACCCCGCCGAGGTCCAGACGAACATCGTCTATGTGACGATCGAACCCCGGCTCGGGACCGCGCAGCAGTGGTGCGCCGCGATGCGCGAACTGGGGGTCTGGATGCTCCCTACCGCACCCGCGCGGGCGCGGGCCGTGACGCACCTGGACATCACCGACGGGATGATCGACCGCGCGGTCAGCGCGGCGCGGACGCTGAGCGGGCGATGAGGGGCGATCGCCAGGGAGAACGGTGCTGATGAACCGCAACGGCGCGTGGGCGAGGGTCGTGCTGACGCTGGCGACAGGCGTGCTCGCATCCTGCGCGCCGAACCAGGGGCGAACCATGAGCCAGGACAGCGTGCGCACCACGGACGGGGCCGGGGGGCGGAGGGCGCCCGAGCCGCTCCGACCGGTGGCGACCTACTCGATCGTGGCCCGCGATGGGCGCACGGGAGAACTGGGCGTGGCGGTGCAGTCGCACTGGTTCAGCGTGGGCACGGTCGTGCCCTGGGCGGAGGCGGGCGTGGGCGCGGTGGCGACGCAGAGTCTGGTCGACCCCAAGTACGGCCCGGAGGGGCTGCGCCTGATGCGCGAGGGCCGGTCCGCCTCCGAGGCGCTGGCGGTGCTGCTGGCGGCGGACGAGGGACGCGAGCTGCGCCAGGTGGCCATGGTCGACGCGCAGGGACGCGCGGGCGTGCACACCGGCGCCCGCTGCATCGGCGAGGCGGGCGACGACAGCGCGATCACGCGCGACGGGTCCATCATCTCCTGCCAGGCCAACCTGATGCGCGGCCCCAGCGTTCCCGAGGCGCTCAAGCGCGGGTTCGACAGTCTGTCCGACGATGCGCCGCTGGCCGAGCGCCTCCTGATGGCGCTCAAGTGGGCCGAGCGCTCAGGGGGCGATGTGCGCGGGAAGCAGTCGGCGGCCATCCTGGTCGTCGCGCCGCAGTCCACCGGTCAGCCCTGGAAGGACCGGCTCGTCGACCTCCATGTCGAAGACCACCCGGCGCCGCTGGACGAGATGACGCGCCTCCTGCGGCTCCACCGCGCCTACGAGCGCATGAACAAGGGCGACGAGGCGATGGAGAAGGGCGACATCCCGGGCGCGGTCGAGCAGTACTCCGAGGCCCGGCGCCTCGCGCCGGGGAACGCAGAGATGTCCTTCTGGGCCGGCGTCGCGCTCGTCAACGCGGGCAAGATCGCCGAGGGCGAGCCCCTGCTCGCCGAGGCCTTCAGCGACAAGAACGGCGGCGACTGGCGCACCACCCTCCGGCGGCTCCCCCGCGCGGGGCTGCTGCCCGACGATCAGGAACTCATCGAGCGACTCGCCCGCCTGCCGGCGGCGGATTGATCGGGGTGGCGTCGTCGAAGTGGTCGGCGCGCGATGCATCGGCGGGGCCTCGAGCGGGCCACCGGCGTGGTCAGGCCTCCTCGGCCTTCACGATCTGCCACTCCTCGATCTCGATCGGCGCCTGGCGCCCGAAGATCGTCACCAGCACGCGGACCAGGCCCTTGTCGGGGAGCAGCTCGTCCACCGTGCCCTCGTAGCCCTCGAATGGCCCTTCCTTGATCGTGACGGGCTCCCCCTTCTGGAACACCATCTTGATCTCGGGCAGTTCCTCGGGCTTGCGGCTGTCCAGCAGCATCTTCTCGATCTCGTGCGGCGCCAGGGGGGTCGGACGACCGGTCGCGCCGACGAAGTCGCCCACGCCCGTCGTCTCCTTGATGAGGAAGAAGACATCCTGCGGGATGCGCCCGTCGTCCTCGAGCTTCATCTCGACGAACACATAGCCGGGGTAGAGCTTGGTCTCGGTGATCTTCTGCTTGCCGCCCTTCACCGTCTTGGTCTTCTCGGTGGGGACGAGGATGCGGTTGACCAGGTGCTTGAGCGCCTCGATCTCGATCTTGCGCAGCAGCGTCTCGCGGACATAGTCCTCCTTGTTGGAGGCGACGCGCAGCACGAACCAGTTCATCCCCGGCGTGACGATCAGGTCGTCGTGCGCCAGCTTGTCGGTGACCTCGGTCGTCGGGGCGGTGTCGGTGGGCTTGGTGGCTTCGGTCATGTCGCCGGCCTCGTGGGTGCGGAGTTGAGTTGGAGAAGGGCGGACGCCCCGGGAGGATCAGCCCCCCGAGTCCAGCACGCCCACCGAACGGAAGAACGACGAGAACGCCAGGTCCACCAGGAAGAGCGCCGCCGCCAGCAGCACCGAGGTGCCGATGACGACCCAGGTCGAGCCCACGACCTCCTTCTTGCTCGACCAGTTCACCTTCTTCATCTCCCCCTCGGTGGCGATGAAGAACTCACCCGTGCGGGGGTTCGCGTACGCCACCCAGTACGCCAGGGCCGCCCCGATGATGATCAGGGTGAAGGCGCCGATGCCCTGGATCACCGCGGGCTCGATCGTGTACGCGCCCGAGGCGTCGCGGGGGGGCTGGATCCGTTGCAACTGGCCCGCGAGCCACGCGGCGCCCCAGCCGAACAGCGTCATGATGCCCAGCAGGGTCATCATCCGGGTCCAGTAGCCCTGACCCTGTTTGTAGATGCCGAACGACATGGGCCGGTTCCTGTCTGCCGCGGGGACGGGCGTCCCCTGCGGGGGTGGGTTGATGTTCAACACGCCGGGAGGGAATCGAACCCGCAACCTGCGGATTTGGAATCCGCTGCTCTACCAGTTGAGCTACCGGCGTAGAAGATTCGCGGCGTTGCCGCGGCTTGAGGTGCGGTAGAGCGCCCCGGGGATGAACCCCGCGGGGCATGGGAGTCTAGCCCAGAACCGATCCAGGCCCGATCAAAGGGCTTTCCATTCCCTGCCCGATGCCCGATGCCCGATGCCTGATGCCTGATGCCCGATGCCTTCCCCGCCTTCCTACTTCTTCTTGACCTTGTGCTTCGTGTGACGCTGGAGGCGGGGGCAGTACTTCATGAACCCGGCCTTGAGCTTCTCGGGCATGCCGCCCTTGGTGTTCACGGAAGTCCGGTAGTTCAGGTCCCCGGTCTCCGTGCACTGGAGCCAGAGATACTCGCGGGCGTCGCCCTTCTTCTTCGCCATGACGGTGAGGCCTTTCCATCGGACCCGGGCCGGGTGCGCCCCCCTTCCGAGTCGGGGGGTCGGGTGCGGAGACGGGAGGACTACAAAGACCGGCGGGCCCTGTGACAGGCCCGCCGACGATCGGTCGGTTCAGGGGATCAGGCGAGGATCTCGGTCACGACGCCCGAGCCCACGGTGCGCCCGCCCTCGCGGACGGCGAACCGGAGCCCGTTCTCCATGGCGATCGGCTTCTCGCTGAGGTCGATCTCCATCTGGACATTGTCCCCGGGCATGCACATCTCGGCCCCGCCCAGGAGCTTGACCGAGCCGGTGACATCGGTGGTGCGGAAGTAGAACTGGGGCTTGTAGCCGTTGAAGAAGGGGGTGTGGCGCCCGCCCTCTTCCTT
>DOJA01000246.1:38183-38349 GCA_003511945.1 Phycisphaerales bacterium
CGTAGACCTCGCCCTTGAACTTGTGGTGGGGCTTGATCGTGCCCGGCTTGCAGATGACCTGCCCGCGCTCGATGTCGTTCTTCTCGATGCCGCGGAGGAGGACGCCGACATTGTCTCCCGCCTCGCCGGTGTCGAGCGACTTGTTGAACATCTCGACGCCCGTGAT
>DOJA01000349.1:0-448 GCA_003511945.1 Phycisphaerales bacterium
CCTCCCAAGGGGAGGGGGAGGAATGAAAAAGGGGGCCTGCCGCGGAGCGGGAGACCCCCTGAACACACATGAACCGTGGGGTGGTTTAGTGGTTCGTGCCGACCTTGGTCCGGTCGGTCTTGAAGCGTCCGACGAGGGACTGGAGGGACTCGGCCTTGCGCGAGAGCTGAGTGGCGGCGCTGGCGGCCTGGTTGGCGCCCTCGGTCGCCTGACGCGAGACGGCGGAGATGTTCTCGATCGAGCGGCTGATCTGCTCGCTCGCCGCCGACTGCTCCTNNATCCGGTCGAGCGAGCGCCCGGCCTCGGTGGCGCGTTCGACGCCCACGGTGACCTGCTCGGTGCCGGCCATCATGCGGTCGACGGCCTGCTTGGTCTCGTCCTGGATGGCCTGGATGGAGGAGGCGATCTCCTCGGTGGCCTTGGTGGTGCGGTCGGCGAGCTTGCGGAC
>DOJA01000349.1:609-8045 GCA_003511945.1 Phycisphaerales bacterium
AGCAGGTTGGTCTGGTCGGCGATGTCGTTGATGACCTCGACGATCTTCCCGATCTGCTCGCTCCGCTTGCCCAGTTCGGTGACGCTGGCGGCGCCGGCGGAGACCGCCTCGTTGATGGCCTGCATGCCCGCGATGGTCTGGTTGACGATCTTGCCGCCCTCTTCCGCGGTGGCGCCGGAGCTGGTGGCGTTGGTGGCGGCCTCGGTCGACTTCTGCGCGACCTCGACGACCGACGCGGACATCTCCTCGGCAGCAGACGACACCTGCCCGACCTGGGCGGTCTGCTCGTTCATGCCCTGGGCCATCTCCTCGCTGGAGGCGGCGATCTCGGTGGCCGCCGAGGCGACCTCGTTGGCGCTCCCGCCCACCTCGACAATGATGTCGTGGATCTTCTGCACGAACTGATTGAACCACTTGCCCAGCTGGGAGAGCTCGTCCTTGCCCTCGGCGGCGACGCGCTGGGTGAGGTCGCCCTCGCCCTCGGCGATGTCGCGGATGCGCTCGATGAGGGCCGCGACGGGCCGGTTGAACATGACGCGCAGGGCGTAGATGAAGAAGAACGCGCCGCCGACGACCAGCGGGCCGGTCCACATCAGCCCGCTGGTGATGAAGCCGGCGACCTGCTCCTCCATGTGCGCGAGGGGGATGATGACCTCGTAGGCGCCGTGCATCTTGCCGGCCTTCCAGCCCTCGAAGGGGAAGCCGACGATGTCGCGCCCGTCGCCGTCCGGGTCGTTCTGCGGACCGGGGTTGCCGTGGCAGAGGAGGCAGTCGTCGGTGAGGCGGATGGCCCGCATGTAGTGGAGCGAGTGCTCCTTGTGATCGATCTTGGCGAGGATCTCGGACTTGCCGGACTCGACCTGGGCTTCGAGCTCGCGGAGCTGCTCCTCGCGGAACGAGCCCTTGGCGGGCTCGTTGTCCTGGTTGCGGGCGTCGAAGGAGGAGATGCGGAACTGGATGTGCTCGCGCTTGGCGGCGGCCTCGGCGGCGGTCCAGCCGGCGACGACGGGGATGGTCTCGAAGATGCGGGCTTCCTTGTAGGAGCGCCCGGCCTTGCGGATGTCCTCGAGCTCCGCGAGGAGCGCCTGCGTGTTGAGGGCGCCGTGCTGGGCCATGGCGCCGACATGGTTCTTGGTCTCGTCGGCGACGGCGGTGAAGGCGCCGGCCCGCTCGATCATGGCCTCCTCGGCGGCGTGCTTGAACCGCGTGACGAACACGACATAGTTGATCGCGACCACCGAGAGCAGGATGAACAGGGTCATCGCGACGATGCGCGTGCCCAGCCCGAGCGACTTGAAGGCCTTGAGCATTGGAGTACCTCGTCCCGGCTATGGAGGAGCGACCTGGCTCCCCCGACCACCACCCCCGGTTCGGCCCCACGGCGGCGCCGACGCCGGCCCCGGCCCGGGCGCAGGGGCGCGCGGGACGAGTCGATCGGGATGAGGATTCGGCGCACGCCGGGGCGGACTTCAGCGGAAGAGGGCCGCTGCGCCCGGTTCGCCGGGACAGGCCGCGGGTTCAGGGGGTCGCCCCGGGGGGCGCGCCCCCCCACAGGCGGGGTGGCGGTTGGCGGCGGTGTTGAGGCGGGGTAGGATGGCGTGATCCCGACGGGTGAGCCCCCCACACCCGCTCCGGGCGCATAGCTCAGTTGGCTAGAGCGCACGCTTCACACGCGTGAGGTCACTGGTTCGAGTCCAGTTGCGCCCATTACCCCATTCGCTGGAGCGCGAGCCAGGCCTGGGCCTGCACTCAGGCGTGGACGGGCGCTGCGGGAGTTGGCGCGGCTGCCTTGGGCTTGGGGGCGCCGAACACCTTCTCGGTCATCGTCTGGATCACGACATACAGCACGGGCGTGAAGATGAGCCCGAGGAATGTGTTGCCGATCATGCCGAAGAAGACGGCGGTGCCGATCGCCTGGCGGCTGGCGGCGCCGGCGCCGGTGGCGATCATCAGGGGGAGCACGCCCAGGATGAACGCAAGGGCGGTCATCAGGATGGGGCGGAGGCGCTGGCGGGAGGCCTCGACGGCGGATTCGACGATGCCCTTGCCGCTCTCGCGATAGGCCTTGGCGAACTCGACGATGAGGATGGCGTTCTTGGCGCCGAGGCCGACCAGGAGGACGAGCCCGACCTGGGTGTAGATGTTGTTGTCCATGCCCCGCCACATGAGCCCGACCATGGCGCCGAGGACCGCCAGGGGAATCGAGAGGATGACCGAGAGCGGAACAAGCCAGCTCTCATAGAGTGCCGCGAGGATGAGGTAGACGACCAGCAGGGCCATCGCGAAGACGATGATGGCCTGGTTGCCGACGAGCTTCTCCTGGAGGGAGAGAGCGGTCCACTCGAAGGTGACGCCGGGCGGGAGCTTCTGGGCCGCCATGCTCTCGACGACGCGGAGGGCCTCGCCCGAGGAGACGCCCGGCGCCGGCTGCCCTTGCACGACCGCGGCCGGGAAGATGTTGTAGCGGATGACCCGGTCCGCTCCCAGCGACTCGCGCACCGTGAGGAGGGAGCCGAGAGGGACCATGGCGCCATCGGGCTTTCGGACTTCGAGGCGCTTGATGTCCTCCTCGACGGCGCGGAAGCGGCTGTCGGCGGAGACATTCACCTGCCAGGTGCGCCCGAAGAGATTGAAGTCGTTGACATAGGCGCTGGCGAGGTACCCGGACATGGTCGAGAAGACATCCTGGAGGGGGATGCCCAGCTTCTTGACCTTCTCGCGGTCCACATCGGCGAAGAGCTGGGGCACCGCGGCTCGGAACGCGCTGTTCACCCCGGTGAGTTTGGACTGGGCGTTGCCGTCGACGACGAACCCCTGCACGAGTTCCGCCATGGCGCTGCGCCCGAGCCCGCCCCGGTCCTGGAGGCGAAGGTCGAAGCCCGAGGCGCTGCCCACGCCGTCGACGGCCGGGAGGGAGAAGACGATGCACAGCCCGTCGGGGATCCGGGAGGTCTTCTGGCGGAGCTCACCCATGATCGTCGCGAGGTCGCGCCCCTTCGGGAGGCGGTCGTCCCAGTCCTCGAGCCCGATGAAGAAGAGGGCGTAGTTGGAGCCGTTGCCGTTGATCATGGAGAAGCCGGGCAGGGCGGTGAAGTTCCTGACGCCCTCGGTGTCGGCGAGGATTGCCTCGACCTGCGTGACGGCGTCGAGCGTTCGTTCCTGGGACGCGCTGTCGGGCATCCAGACATCGATCATCACCATGCCGCGGTCTTCGAGGGGGACGAAGCCGGTGGGCACCTGGGTGAACGACCACGCGGTCGCCAGGAAGCACGCCACGAAGCCCGCGAGGGTGAACCCGACGAAGGCGGGGTGCACGAGGAACCTGACCAGCCGGGCGTACCCATGAGCGATGGCGTCGAACGCCCGGTTGAACAGCCGGACCAGGATGAAGGGCTTGTGCCCCTCCTTGTGCGCGCGGAGGATCGTGCCGCAGAGGGCGGGCGTGAGCGTGACGGCGCAGATGCCGGAGAGGAAAGTGCTGGCGGCGATGGTCAGCGCGAACTGGCGGAAGAGCTGGCCGCTGATGCCCGGGAGGAAGGCGGTGGGGAGGAAGACCGCCATGAGCACCACGGTCATGCTGATGACGGGCGCCAGGACCTCCTTCATCGCCTGGATGGTCGCCTCCTTCGGGGGCAGGTGGGACTCGATCATCACCCGCTCGACATTCTCGACGACGACGATCGCGTCATCGACGACGATCCCGATGGCGACCACCAGCCCGAAGAGGACGGGCATGTTGACGGAGAAGCCCAGCACCTTGGCGAAGAAGAAGGTCCCGATGATCGAGATGGGGATGGCGAGCATCGGGATGACCGACAGCCGCAGACTGCCCAGGAAGACGATGACGACCGCCAGGACCAGCACCAGGGCCTCGATGAAGGTGTGGAAGACGGCCTCGATGGCGGACAGCACGAACTTCGAAGTGTCGTAGACGGTGTGGAAGGCGAGCCCCTCGGGCAGGGCCTGCGACTTGGCGGCGAGCAGGGCCTCGACATCCTTGGCGACCTGGACGGCGTTCCCGCCCGGCGCCTGGTACACGACCATCGCGGCGGCCGGCGTGCCCTTGTAGCGGGCGAGGAGGTCGTAGGACTTGCCCCCCAGTTCCACCCGGGCGACATCCTTGACGCGGATGACCTGGTTGCCGATGGCGCGGACGATGATGTCCTCGAACTGGGTCACATCGCCGAGTCGTCCGAGGGTGAGGATGTTGTACTGGTACGCCTGTCCGGTGGGCACGGGGGGCTGGCCGATGGCCCCGGCGGCGACCTGCACATTCTGCTCCTTCAGGGCGCCGATGACATCCATGGTGGTGAGCCCGCGGGCGCGGAGGCGCTCGGGGTCGAGCCAGACGCGGATGCCGTAGTCCTTGGCGGGGAAGACCTTCGCATCGCCCACGCCGCGAATGCGCCGGAGTTCATCCAGGACATTGATGGTGAGGTAGTTGGCCGTGAAGAGGTCGTCGTACTGACCCGCGCCGGCCGCGCCTTCCGGGGCCAGCGAGAAGACGGTGACGACGCTGGACGAGACGCGGTCGGTGGTGACGCCGTTGCGCTTGACCTCCTCGGGCAGCTTGGGCATCGCGATGTTGACGCGGTTCTGCACCAGGACCGAGGCGATGTCGATGTTCGTGCCCAGCTCGAAGGTGACCTTGAGGGTGTACGAGCCGTCGCTGGCGGAGGTGCTCTCCATGTAGAGCATGCCGGGCACGCCGTTGACCTGCTGCTCGATGGGCGAGGCGACCGTGTCGGCGACGACCTGGGCGCCGGCGCCGGGGTAGGCGGTGCTGACCTGCACGACCGGGGGCGTGATGTCGGGGTACTGGGCGAGGGGCAGCGTGGGGTAGGAGACCGCGCCCATGATCACGATGAGGATCGCGATCACCATGGAGACGATCGGGCGCCGGACAGGGAACGCTGCGAACATCGGGTCTCCCTCAGCGGGCGCTGGCCACGGGCTGCTGCGTCCTGGGCGTCACCTTCGAGCCGGGGCGCGCCTTGAGCACGCCGAGCACGACGACACGATCGTCCGTCGTCAGCCCCTCCTGGACGACGCGCATGGACCCGTCGAGCGCGCCGACCTTGACGCGGCGCACCTCGACCTCGTCCTTGTCGTTCACGACGATCGCGAACCGTCCCTGCTGGTCGCTGAGAAGGGCGGCCTCGGGCACGAGCATCGCCTTGGCGCTGGACATCGCGAACCGCACGCGGGCGAACAGCCCGGGCAGGAGGACCTCGTCCTGGTTCTCGAAGCGGGTCCGCACCCGCAGCGTGCCCGACTGGGCGTCCATCTGGGGGTTTACGAAGTCGATGCGTCCGCTGACGGAGTAGTCCGGCTGGTCCGAGAGCGCCAGATCGCAGGGTCGCCACACCCCGGGGGCGATCTGCCCGGGCTCGAGGCGCTGGGCGTCGCCGGTGCTCTCGCGGCTGCGGCGCACGCCCAGCACATCGGACTCGCTGACATCGACGGACACGAACGCTGGGGCCGCCTGCACGATCTCCGCGAGCAGCGTGGACTCGCCGCGCCCGACGAGGTTGCCGATGTCCACGAGGTTCGGCCCGATGCGCCCGTCGATGGGCGAGCGGATGTCGCAGTACTCCAGGTCGAGGCGGGCCTTGTCGAGCCGCGCGGTGGCCAGGTCGAGGGCGGCCCGGGCTTCGTCCCGTGCGGCCTTCTTCTCGCGCACTTCGAGGTCGCTGGCGCCGCCCAATCGGAACGCCGCCTCGGCGCGCTCGAGCGTGGTCTCGGCGAGGGCGAGCGTCGCCCGGGCGCTGTCCGCCGCCGCCTCGCCCTGGCTCACCATCGCCTCGTACTCGCGCTTGTCGATGACGAACAGCAGGTCGCCCTTCTTCACCCTCTGACCGGGAGAGAAGTTGATCTTCTGCAGGAACCCGGCCACCCGCGCCCGCAACTCCACCCTCTCCGACGCCTCGACGGTGCCCGTGTAGGTGAGGTACTCCGTCACCTCCCGCTCCACGGGGTTCGCCACGATGACCTCCGGCGGCGGCGGGGGGGCGTAGGCGTTCTTGTCGCCCGCGCGGCCGCAGGCGGTCACGATCACCAGGGACAGCGCCAGGGCGATGGCCCCGGCGGCGCGGCCCATGATCCGCACGGTCGGGCACCGGCGGTCCTCTTCTCCCGTCATCGGCGGTTCTCCCCGCGCGCACCAAGGGCGCTCCCGGCGTGGCGCGTGGCGCGAATGCTATCGCCAAAGCGATCGGTGCGGACTCAGCGCGGGGATGGTGCACATCGGGGGCGCCCCACGGAGTCCCCGGCGGGGCGCCCGGGCACGCATCGCAAGCAGAAAGCGGACAGGGCGGGATTCGAACCCGCGATACGGGTTTACCCCGTATGTCGGTTTAGCAAACCGATGCCTTCAGCCTCTCGGCCACCTGTCCCCGACGGACTCGACCAGCATCATCGGCGGGCCGGAGGAGGGCGTCAAACCGGGCGGTCCCAGGCCCCCCAAGCCGCTCGGGGCGGGCCCGGCTGACCCCCCGTCCGACCGACCTGTGCAGGCCGCGAGCACCCGAGGCACCGCGGTACCGTCGCACAATGTTGTGTGCGCGCCGAATCGTCAGACACGCTCTTGTGCTGCGGCTTGCAAGTTCCCCCCGGGCTGGTCAGCACGGCGTCGAATCCTGTGAGCCCCGGCGGGAGTTGATCTCGCCCGAGTCGTGCGTACGCGGACCGCACCCGTGCGCACGGCGCCATGAAATGTGCGTTGCGCGCGCACCGTGCGCTTGACGGCGCGACACAATGAGGTCACGATCCGGTCATCGAATCCGGGCCGAGAATCCACATCAGAACAGCACGCCGTATCGAACGAGGGCGCTGGAGCGTGCGTCGGGATCCCACGGTGAACTGCGCGGGCGGACCGCGGGCGGCGGTGCTGTGCGCTTGATATTGAGTCGTCCAAGGAGGCCAGCGATGGGCGAGCGAGCGTTCAACCCCCGGAAGAGCACAACGGGTCGGCGCCGGGGCACCGTCATCGCGGCAGCGACGCTTTTGGTGTGCGTCGCCCACTCCGCGTGGAGCTGGTCCCCGCGGTGCGTGCCGCCCCATGCGTGCGAGGGGCGAAGCGACTGCCCCGGAATCTCTATCCAATCCCATCCTGAGCAGCTCCAAGAGGATTTCGACACCGGGCGGTACTCGAGATATCGCAACGGTGCGGAATGCCTGCAGCACAACAACCAGGGCGATTGCGTCCAGTATCGGGTGCGGTGCGCCGACGGCCACCCCCCACAGTCCAATGAAGACTGGACGGTGACGGAGGGTGATGATGGCGCATGGATCGTGACCTGGAACGGCGGGTCCGGGGGCCCCGGAGGGCCACCCACTTCCCCTCCGATTGAGCCCCCTCGAAGTCCATCGTCGCCAAACGGACCCGGCGGGCAGGGTCAGACCGGTGCGGGCGGGGGCGACGATGAGATCGGAAG
>DOJA01000282.1:0-448 GCA_003511945.1 Phycisphaerales bacterium
GGCGGGGGCGGGGGCGGGGGAGAGACGGGCTGGTCTCGGGATGGAATCTGGGTCATCGCGGCGGTGGGCTCAACGGGGCGGAGCAACGACTCGTGTCCCCGGAGACACCCCGGGACCATCCCCCTGAGAGAACGAGGATACCCCGGCGGCGCGTCGAACCGGGAATCCGTCCCGTCGTGGATGGACAATCGACGCGCGGGCCGCGATGATGCATCTTTGAAGTGACGCCTCCTCCCGCTGCTCCCCCGCCGCCCTCGCCACAGCCCGCGCCCGCAGCGGGGTTCGTGCATCGCCACCTGCTGGGTGTGGAGCACCTGTCCCGCGGGGAGATCGAGACGATCCTTGACCGGGCGGCCGAGTTCAAGCGATCCATGGTCGATCGGCCCAACGAACGGCTGGACCTGCTCCGCGGCCGGACGCTGGTGAACCTGTTCTTCGAGAACTCGAC
>DOJA01000282.1:521-3720 GCA_003511945.1 Phycisphaerales bacterium
GAGAACTCGACGCGGACGCGGACCTCGTTCGAGATCGCCGGGCGGCGTCTGGGGGCGGATGTCATCAACTTCGATGTGGCGACCTCGTCGGTGACCAAGGGCGAGACGCTGGTCGACACCGCCGAGACGATCGAGGCGATGGGGACCGACTTCCTCGTCATGCGCCACGGCTCCTCCGGGGCGTGCGACTTCCTGATGCGCGAGGTCAGCGCAAGTCTGATCAACGCGGGCGACGGGGCGCACGAGCACCCCACCCAGGCGCTGCTCGACACCCTGACCATCCGCGAAGAACTGGGCCAGATCGACGGGGTTCGGGTGGCGATCGTGGGCGACGCGCTGCACAGCCGGGTGGCGCGATCGGTGATCTGGGCGCTCACGCGCCTGGGGGCGCAAGTCACGCTGACCGGGCCTGCGACGCTGGTGCCGATGGCGTTCGAGTCGCTGGGCGTCCGGGTGACCCACTCGTTCGACGAGGCCGCCCGGGACGCGCAGGTGATCTACCTGCTCCGCATCCAGACGGAGCGGATGAACGGGGCGTTCCTGCCCTCGCTGGCGGAGTACCGGGCGCTGTTCGGGATGGACAGCGAGCGACTGCGCACGGTCCGCGCCGACGCCCTCATCATGCACCCCGGGCCGGTCAACCGGGGTGTGGAGGTGACGCGGGATGTGATGCACTCGCCGCAGTCTCGGATCCTGGGACAGGTCACCAACGGCGTGGCGGTCCGGATGGCGGTGCTGGCGCTGCTCGAACAGACGAGGCCCGCGGCGTGATGTCCACCCTCGCTGCCCAGCCCGCGCCCGCCCGCCCCGCGCGCGACGCCTCGGCGTCGGGCCGCCTGCTGATCGCCGGGGCGACGGTGATCGACCCCGCGCAGCGCCTGAACGACCGGCGCGACCTGCTCGTGGCCGGGGGGCGGATCGTGGCTCTGGACCGGAGCATCCCGCCCGGGGCGGGGGACGCGGTGATCCGGGGCGAGGGGCTGCTCGTCATCCCCGGGCTGGTTGACCTGCATTGCCACCTGCGCGAGCCGGGGGGCAGCGCCTCGGAAACGATCGAAACGGGCACGCGAGCCGCGGCGGCGGGCGGGTTCACGACGGTGGCCTGCATGCCCAACACGAACCCGGTGTGCGACTCGCCGGTGGTGGTGCGCTACATCATCGACCGGGCGGAGCAGGTGGGCAGCGCGCGCGTCGCGCCGATCGCCGCCGTCACGAAGGGGCAGACGGGGGAGCAACTGGCGGACCTGGGGGCGCTGAAGACGGCCGGGGCGCTGGCGTTTTCCGACGACGGGAGGCCCGTGCCGCAGGCGTCGGTGATGCGCCGGGCGCTGCAGTACGCCCGGATGCTGGACACACCGATCTTCGACCACGCGGAGGACATGTCGCTGACCGGCGACGGGGTGATGCACGAGGGGGTGGTGTCGCTGCGGTTGGGGCTGAAGGGCATCCCGCGTTCGTCGGAGGCGACGATCGTGGCCCGTGACGCGGCTCTGTGCCTGGAGACGGGCGGGCGCCTGCACATCTGCCATGTGTCCAACAAGGACTCGGTGGCGGCGATCCGTCACTTCAAGGAGCGCGGGGCCCCGCTGACCGCGGAGGTCAGCCCGCACCACCTGACGCTGACGGACGAGGCCGTGGAGGCCGGGCCGCGCCACGCCCTGCACGAGGTCTACCGCACGAGCGCGAAGATGAAGCCCCCGCTGTGCGAGGAAGAAGACCGCCAGGTGCTGATCGAGGCGCTCGAAGACGGCACGATCGACTGCATCGCGACCGACCACGCCCCCCACTTCCCTGCCTCGAAGGACACGGTGTTCGACGCGGCCCCGTTCGGGATCCTGGGGTTCGAGTCGGCGCTGGCGGTGCTGTGGAAGGCGTTCGTGGACAGCGGGCGATGGAAGGCGGACTTCCTGATCGAGAAGTGCGCCGTCGCCCCGGCCCGGGTGGTGCGCGCGCCGTGGGGAACTCTGCGCGTCGGGCAGCCGGCGGATGTGGCGCTGGTGCAGACGGGCGTGCGGTACGCCTTTGACGCATCCTGCCTGCGGAGCCGGAGCCGCAACTCGCCCTGGCTCGGAGAGTCTCTGACGGCCCGCGTGGCCGGGACGCTCTGGGGCGGGCGAGAGGTCTTCGCGAGCCCGCAGGTGTTCCCGCGCGGTCTGACGGGCGATCGGGCGCCGTGAAGCGGCCGGGGCGGGGAGAAATTCTCGCGCCGATCGTGTTTCCACGCTCGGAATCTGCTACACTCCGGCTTTGATGCCAAGCCGGAAGCCCGACCTGCTTCATGCGGTTGAACCGCCCACGGGGTCAGGCGATGGCGTTCCGGCCCCCTCACCTGCGGTGTTGCGACTGAACGAGGCCTGCCGACGCTCGGGCGGGTGGCTGTCGGTCGGGCTGGAGCCATGCCGGGCGTACCTGCCCGCGGGGTTCGAGGCGGACATCGCGGGGTACGAACGGTTCCTGATGACGGTGGTCGAGGCGTCGGCCTCGGTGGCGGCGGCGTTCAAGTTCAACCTCGCCTTCTTCGAGGCGCTGGGGCCGGACGGGTGGGCGATGCTGCACCGGGTCCGGGCGCGCCTGCCCGCCGGGCCGCTGGTCATCGCGGACGCGAAACGGAGCGATATCGGCTCCTCGGCGTCGTTCTACGCCTCGGCCCTCTTCGAGGGGCTCGGCGCGGACGCGGCCACGGTGAACCCGCTCATGGGGCGGGACTCCGTCGAGCCGTTCCTGGACTTTGAGGACCGCCTGACCTTCGTGCTCGTGCTCACCTCCAACCCCGGGGCGGCGGACTTCCTGCAGGCGGGCGGGCTGTACCGGCGCATCGCGGAATCGGTGCGCACCTGGAATCACGCGGGCAACTGCGGGTGCGTGGTCGGCGCCACCCGGCCGGAGCAGGCGGCGGAGGTCCGGCGCATCGTCGGGGCGGCCCCGTTCCTGGTCCCCGGCGTGGGCGCGCAGGGCGGGGATCTGATCGCCACGGCGCGGAACGCGCGCGCGTCGGCGTCGTGGGCGGGAGCGCTGATCCATGTCACCAGGGGAGTGCTGCCCGGGGCGGAACAGGCGGGCGATGTGCTGGGCGCGGTGCGGGAACGCGCGACGGCGTGGCGGAAGAAGATCAACAGCGCATTTGGGAGTTGAAGGGGACGGGCGGGCCGCCCGTCCCACCGGAATTTGGGACATGAGTAGAGACGGGCGGGCCGCCCGT
>DOJA01000282.1:3872-4020 GCA_003511945.1 Phycisphaerales bacterium
CGGGCCGCCCGTCCCACCGGAAGTAGTCGAACGAGATGGGAACAGTGAGCGAACAGACCCAGCGGCTGCTCGAACAGGCCGGAGCGCTGAAGCGCGGACACTTCGTGCTCTCCTCCGGGCTGCACAGCGACCGCTACTGCCAGTGCGC
>DOJA01000232.1:0-3561 GCA_003511945.1 Phycisphaerales bacterium
ACCCCCCCCCGCCACCACCCGCGCGGGCACGAAGCGCATCAACACGATGCCCACCTCAAAGAGGGCATACAGCGTCAACGCCATCACCAGCATCGACCACGGGTCCTGCGCGGGCATCAGCGCCGCCGCCACGGCGCAGGCCAGCAGGGCGTGCTTGCGGTAGGGCGTCAGGTCTGAATCGCTGAGGATGCCGACCCAGGAGAGCAGCATGAGCACGATCGGCACCTGCGACGCCAGCGCGAAGGCCAGCCCCAGCAGGAAGACCAGGTTCACATACTCGCTCACGCGGTACTGCTGCGCGATGAGCCCGGTCCCGACCAGCGCCAGCCCCATGGTCTGATCCGCCTGCACCCGCACGCGCAGCTGGTCCAGCGTGCTGTTCACCCACATCTGCCCCGGTTCGGGCGCGGGAGGGTCGGACGCGAGCACGGGCACGGTGGGCAGCGTCACGCCTTCGAGGAGGGGCGCCGTGCCGGGCGATTCGGCGATGAGCCCCGAGCCGAAGGAGATGAGGAAGTACAGCGTGACCGGCAGGACAACGAAATAGAGCAGCGCCACCCCCCCCGCGGTCAGCACCCCGGACATGGGGAGCAGGAAGTAGACGAACCGGCGCTCGGCCTTGTGCAGCCCCGGCGAGACGAAGAGCCAGAGCTGGTACAGCGTCCAGGGCATCGAGGCGAGCAGTGCCGCGACGGTGGAGATCTTCACATACGACCCGAACGCCTCGAGCGGGCTGGTGGCCAGCAGCGCCGGCGACTGCCCCGCCGCCCGGAGTTCGCTGATGAGCGGGGCGGCGATGACCTCCAGCAGCACCCGCCCGAAGATGAGCGCCACGACGAACAGCAGCACGATCCCCGCCAGCGTGAAGACCACCCGCCTGCGGAGCTCTTCCAGGTGGTCGCCGAAGGGCATGATGCGGTCGGGGTTGGGGGTCATGAGAACGACCGTCGGGTCCGTCGGAAAAGGATAGTGCGCCCGACGGACGCGACGGGACGACTCGCGCCCTCGTAGGATGACCCCGTGTACCAGGCGCTCCTCACCCGGCGGTACCTCCTCAGCAAGGTCATGCCCCTGCTCGCCTCGGCGGCGGTCATGCTCTGCACCGCCATGGTCCTGGTCGTCTGGTCCGTCATGGGCGGGTTCCTCAACATGCTCCTGGCCAGCGGGAAGAGCATGATCGGCGATGTCTCCATCACATGGCCCGTCGTCGGCATCCCCCACTACGAAGCGCTCATCGACCGCCTCCAGGCCGACCCCATGGTCCACTCCGCCACGCCGCTGATCGAAGCCCTGGGGCTGGTCAAGTTCCCCACCGAAGATGTCAAGGCCATGACCGTCTTCGGCGTGGAGCCCGAGGGCTACTCCCGCGTCACCGGCTACGCCGACCGGCTGTGGTGGCGCCCGCTCGAGACCCCCATGCGCAAGGACTCCCAAAGGCAGGACCCACGCCTGGGCCATCCCAACGCCATGGGCGCCTACCTCGACGACGGCTTGCGCCTCAGCGAACTCGACCCCGGCACCGGCGCCCGCCGCCCGGCGGCGGCGCTCGGGCTCCACGCCTACCCGGGCAACAACCGGCGCGACCGCGCCGGCTTCGTCGTGCCCCGCATGGACTTCGGCCCGGAGATCGAGGTCACCCTCAGCGTCCTGCCCCTCTCCAAGAGCGGCACCGTGCTCGACCAGCGCAGCATCCGCCTCCCCGTCGCCAACGAGTTCCGCACCGGGATGTACGAGGCCGACGCGAACTGGATCGTCGTCCCCCTCGCCGAACTCCAGCGCCTCCTCAAGATGGACCGGGCCGAGCGCGTCGGGGGCGCCGCGGACCTCGGAACCGTGATCGTCGGCGAGGACGGCCAGGAGCGCTTCGCCGTCCCCCAGCCCGTCGCGGAGGAGCCGGCGCGGGCGACGACAATTCTCATCCGCGCCCGCGAGGGCGTCACCGCCGACGCGCTCCGCGCCCGGGTCGAGACCCTCTACGAGGCCTTCGAGAAGGACATGACCAGCGCCGGCAAGCGCGTGCCGCCGACGGGGCGCGTCCCGATCTTCACCTGGGAGAACAAGCCCGGGCTGGCCACCTTCATCCAGGCGGTGAAGAAGGAGACCGCGCTGGTCCTCGTGCTCTTCGGGTTCATCTCCTTCACCGCGGTCTTCCTGGTCTTCGCGATCTTCTGGTCCATGATCAGCGAGAAGACCAAGGACATCGGCGTCCTCCGCGCGCTCGGCGCCTCCCGCAGCGGCGTGGCCTGGCTCTTCACCCGCTACGGGCTGGCCATCGGCGTCGTCGGCGCAACCATGGGGCTCGCCCTCGCCTCCGCGGTGGTCTGGAACATCAACCCCATCCACGAGTGGATGGGCGAGGCCCTGGGGATCCAGGTGTGGGACCCCAGCGTCTACTACTTCACCGAGATCCCCAGCCAGGTCGTCCCCTGGAAGGCGGGGCTCGTCTGGGCCATCGGCGTGATGTCCAGCGTCCTGGGCGCCCTCATCCCCGCCGCCCGCGCCGCGGCCATGGACCCCGTCCGCGCCCTCCGGTTTGAGTAGGAAGGCACCAAGGCATCAAGCCATCAAGGCATCAAGTGGGGGAAGAAGGCATCGGAACGGCGCAGTGCCGCCGTAACTGCCCCGATCGGTGTCTTGACGCCTCCGCCTCTGCTTCACTTGATGGCTTGATGGCTCGATGCCTTGGTGCCTTCCTCACACATTGAACAGGAAGTGGCAGACATCGGCGTCCTGCATGGTGTAGGACTTGCCCTCGACGCGGAGGCGGCCCTTTTCCTTGATGGCCTTCTCGGTCTTGAGTTCGACGAGGTCGGGGACGCTGTAGATCTCGGCGCGGATGAAGCCGCGTTCGAAGTCGGTGTGGATCGTCCCGGCGGCCTGGGGGGCGGTGCATCCCACGGGGATGGGCCAGGCGCGGACCTCCTTCGGGCCGGCGGTGTAGAAGGACTGCAGCCCCAGGACTCGGTAGATGCCCCGCGCGACGGTGAACAGCGCGGGCTCGCTGAGCCCGAGAGAGCCGAGCATCTCCAGACGGTCCGGCTCGGACAGGTCGGCCAGTTCCGCCTCGATCTTGGCGCAGACGGGGACGACCTCCATGCCTTCTTCCTTGGCGCGGGCGCGGACGCGCGAGGCGTGCTTGCCCTCGCCCAGCACATCGTCCTCGTCCACATTGGCGATGTAGAGAACGCGCTTGGCGCTCAGGATGCCGAGCGATTTGAACGCCTTGCGCCGCTCGGCGTCGTCGAAGGCGTGCTGCTCGACCAGGGTCCGGGCGGGCTTGCCCTCGGCGAGGACGGGCATGAGCGTCTGGAGCACCTCGAAGCGCGTGACGGCCTCGGGGTCCTTGCCCTTGGCGGCCCGCTCGGCCTTGGTCATCGCGCTCTCGACGGTCTGCAGGTCGGCGAGGATCAGCTCGGTTTCGATGGTCTCGATGTCGCGGATCGGATCGACGCTGCCGGCGACATGGGTGATCTCTTCGCCGCCGGGCGCCTTCTCGAAGCAGCGGACGACATGGCAGATGGCGTCGACCTCGCGGATGTGGCTGAGGAACTTGTTGCCCAG
>DOJA01000232.1:3646-3796 GCA_003511945.1 Phycisphaerales bacterium
CCCTCGCCCTGGCTGGCGCCGGCGACGATGCCGGCGATGTCCACGAGCCGCAGCGTCGCGGGGACGAGCTTCTGGGAAGCGATGAACCCCCGGATGATCTCCAGGCGCGGGTCAGGGACGGCGACGACGCCGACATTGGGCTCGATGGTG
>DOJA01000126.1:0-208 GCA_003511945.1 Phycisphaerales bacterium
CATCGGCGGCTCGGGGGGCTCGGGGGGCTCGGGGGGCGCAGTCGGTAGTATCTCGGCCCCGCGGGTGCGCCGAGCGCTCCGGGCGGACATCAACACACAGCCGGGCGCGTCCCGGGAGGAAGTGCATCGTCATGCGTCGCGCGAAGATCTCGATCATCGGGGCCGGGAATGTCGGGGCCACCTGTGCGCACTGGGCGGCGGCGAAGGA
>DOJA01000126.1:354-3396 GCA_003511945.1 Phycisphaerales bacterium
AGGAGCTGGGCGACATCGTGCTGCTGGACATCCCCGACAAGGTGGGGGTGGCGCAGGGCAAGGCGCTGGACCTCTTGTGCTGCGGGCCGATCGAGCGGTTCGACAGCCGCGTGACGGGGACGAGTGATTACAGGGACATCGCGGGGTCGGATGTGGTGGTCGTGACGGCGGGGCTGCCCCGCAAGCCCGGGATGAGCCGCGATGACCTGATCCAGGTGAATGTGAAGATCGTCAAGAGCGTGTGCGAGCAGATCAGGCAGCACGCGCCGCAGTCGATCGTGATCGTGGTGAGCAACCCGCTGGACGCGATGGTCTACACGGCGTGGAAGACGACGGGGTTCCCGACGCACCGGATCATGGGCCAGGCGGGTGCGCTGGATGTGGCGCGGTTCCGGGCGTTCATCGCGATGGAGATCGGGTGCTCGATCGAGGATGTGTCGGCGCTGCTGCTGGGCGGGCACGGGGACGATATGGTGCCGCTGCCGCGGCTGACCAGCGTTCATGGCGTGCCGGTGAGCGAGCTGATGCCCGCGGAGAAGATCGCGGCGTGCGTGGAGCGCGCCAAGAAGGGCGGCGGGGAGATCGTGCAGCTGATGGGGACGAGCGCGTACTACGCGCCGGCGTCGGGCACGATCCAGATGGTGGAGGCGATCGTCAGAGACAAGAAGCGGATCATCCCCAGCGCCGTGTACTGCGAGGACGAGTTCGGGGTGGCGCCCGGGCAGAGGGGCAAGGGGTACTTCGTGGGCGTGCCGGCGCTGCTGGGATCCAAGGGGCTCGAGAAGGTGGTGTCGTTCAAGCTGGCGCCGGACGAGCAGACGCTGATGAACGAGTCGGTCTCGCATGTGAAGGACCTGGTGAAGGTGGTGCGCGAGATGTTCCCGGAACTGGCGTGAGGGCGGACGCGGCGCAAGCGTGAGAATTGTTCGGGATGAAGCGCTTCACCTAAGAGTCCCTCACAGAATAATACAGAGAGGGTTAGGAGCGACAGGCGGGACGCCTGTCCCACCAGATGGGGTAGGTCATTCTGCGAGGAACTCTAAAACGCACTCGTCCTTCGGGTTGATCGGGTCGTTGCGCAAGGTATTCTTTAGGCGAGCGCCGACCGAACGGACGGTCGGTCGGATGGTGTTCTGCGCCGGGCGCGGGGGTGTCGGTGACCGAGATCCTCGAATGGTTCCAGTGCAAGCGGTGCGGGCGTCGTCACCGCTGGGCGGCGGAGATCGCGGGGAAGTCCATCGCGTGCCAGTGCGGGCAGACGGTGTACTGCCCCGAGGGCGTGAAGGTGACGGAGGCCGCGGCGCCGTCGGACACGATCTACGAGCACACCGATTCGGCGTCGGCGTCGGCGCCGGAGGTTGACGGGCTGGGGCTGGACGACCTGACGGGCGGGGGCTCGGTGGCGTACGGCGGGCCGCTGATGGGCGCGGCGGCGCGGGAGGCGGTGAAGCGGTTCGCGGTGTGGACGGTCATGCTGCTGATCGCGGTGGCGATGGTGATCCACGCGATCACGCTGTGGGGGATCCGGCACACCTTCCCGATCTACTGGGGTTACTTCGGGCTGGCGGTGGTGCTGACGCCCGTGGCGCTGGTGAAGTTCGTGCACGCCAAGCGTCGGTGGCAGCGGGGCCGGAAGTTCATGGTGGCGCTGGAGCAGAGCTTCGGCAGTTCGTGAGCGCGTAGAGCACTTCGTCCGCACGCGAAGCGTGCAGACGAGTCGAGCAGGGGTAGAGCGGCGGGCGAGTGAATCGCCCGCCTTGGGAGGCGAGACACCGGGATCAGAATAGTTGCGCTCCGGGTCGTCAGCGAGCGACCGGTCGCCTCTCCAGCTCCGGGCGAGCGGCGATCCCGCTCCACCCTTTGTGAGATCGCTTTAGGCCCGACGGCGTGATGAGAAGGCAACAGAGGGCGCCTCCCACCGGGGCGCCCTCTGTTGTTGTGGGGTTGGGAGGACTGCTCGTTCAGCCGGCCTCGGCGCGGGGGTGGGCGCCGTCGTAGGCCTGGCGGGTGCGCTGGCTGGTGAGGTGGGTGTAGGCCTGGGTGGTGCTCAGGGACTGGTGGCCCAGGAGTTCCTGGACGGAGCGGAGGTCGGCGCCGTTGTCGAGGAGGTGGGTGGCGAAGGAGTGGCGGAGGGTGTGGGGGCTGATGGTGCCGTCGAGCCCGCACTGGCGGAGGTACTTGTCGAGCTTGCGCCGGACAGAGCGGGAGGAGAGACGCCCGCCGTGCTTGTTGACGAAGAGCGGACGGGCTCTGCGCTCGGGGGCCCACGCGGTGGCGGATCGCTCGTCGGCGCGCATCACCTGCGTGTAATGGCGGATGGCGGCCATGGCGTGGGAGCCGAGGGGGACCAGGCGTTCCTTGCGGCCCTTGCCGCGGATGTGGAGGGTTTCTCCGGGCTCGTCGAGGTCTTCGAGGTTGAGGTCGACGAGTTCGCTGACTCGGATGCCGGTGGAGTAGAGGGTTTCGAGCATGGCGCGGTCGCGGGCGCCGAGGGTGTCGGCGTCGTCCGGGGCGGCCAGGAGCTGCTCGATCTGGTCGACGGTGATGGCCTTGGGCAGGCGCTTGCCCTGGCGGGGCGTGCGGATCATGGTCATCGGGTTGCCGGGGACGAGGGTGCGCTTGTGGGCCCACTTGTAGAAGGAGCGCAGGGTGGCGATCTTGCGGGCCATGGTGGCGGGGGAGTAGGACTGCTCGGCGAGGTGCGCGAGGTAGGTTCGGATGGCGTCGGCGGAGGCCTCGAGGATCGCCCGGGTGACGGTGTTGGGGACGATCTTGCCGGCGACGGTTGGGGTGCTGTTGCCGGTGGCCTGAGCGGACTGCATGGCGGCCCGCTCGTGCTCGGGGCTGATGGCGACGCCCAGGGTGTCGGTGAGGAACTCGACATACTGGCGGAGGTCGGCGCCGTAGCACCGCGCGGTGTAGGGGCTGAAGTGGCGCTCGTCGGTGAGGTACGAAAGGAAGGCGCCGACGACGGGGAGGATGGGTTGGGCCTGGCTTCCGTTGGTGGGGTTGGGCATGGCGGTGTGGCTCGCGGGGGTCGGG
>DOJA01000021.1:0-3322 GCA_003511945.1 Phycisphaerales bacterium
CCTCCACCGCCGCGCGGCTGATCGTGTCATAACAGGTCGCCAGCAGCCCCACCAAGGGGAACCGGGCGCCTTCAAAGGGGCTCGGACCGAGCCGCCGCAGCAGCGCGTGACCCACTTCCGGACGCCGGATCGGCGTTTCCAGCGCGTCCAGCCCCGGTCCGGCGTCCCAGAAGTCGTCGAGGTGCGCCTCCAGCGGCTCGCTGGCGACCGGATCCGCCCCGGCCGCGCCCGCATTCGGGCCACCCAGCGCCCCCGACCCGCCAGCGGCCGCCGCCCGCAGGTCCCGGATCCGCTCGACCACCGCCTCCGCGGGCATCCCGCGCAGGTCGAACATCAGGGTGGGGCGCCTGTCGAGCGCTTCAGCCGCAAGGATCGCGGCGCACGCCGCGTGCTTGCACCAGCCCTGTTCGCCCGGGGCCGAGCACGCACACGACAGGTCCTCTGTTCCGCGCGCTGTGAGCGACAGCCCCATGGCGCTGAACACCTCGCCCAGCTCCGGCGCCAGCTCGCCCGTCAGCAGCTTGGCGCCGTGGAGCGCGTTGTCGGCCATCGCGCCCACCGCGCGCCGCCAGTGCTCCTCCCCGAAGGTCTTTACCTGGATCGTGACGCGGTACGCCCGGAACGCCCGCCCCTGCACCGACGCGACGATCCGGCCCGGCTGAAACTCCAGCGAGCGCGTCTGCCCCTTGCGGGCGTAGTCCAGCCCCTCTTCGATCGCGCGGGGCTCGGCGCAGCGGGCCAATGCCTCCAGCCACGCCTGGGCCGCCCAGTGCAGCCGCCCGGGCCATTCCTTGGCGCCCAGGCGCACCCCGCCCCGCACCTTGCGCGGGCGCTCGCTGGTGGGCTGCATGGAACCGAATCGCGCGTCGCGCATCGGGGCGGCTTCTCTCCCGGGTCAGTCGTCGGTCATCGCCTCGGGGCGGAGCGAGAGCATATCCCTCAGCTGGGCGGTGCTCAGCTCGGTGAGCCAGTCCTCGCCCGAGCCGATGACATCCTGCGCCAGCGCGATCTTGCTCTCGATCATCTGGTCGATGCGGTCCTCGAGCGTGCCGCTGACGATGAACTTGTGGACATTCACTGTCCGCGTCTGCCCGATGCGGAACGCGCGGTCGGTCGCCTGGTTCTCCACCGCCGGGTTCCACCAGCGGTCGAAGTGGAACACATGGCTGGCCGCCGTCAGGTTGAGCCCCACCCCGCCCGCTTTGAGCGACAGCACCAGCACCGGCGAGGTGCCGCCCGTCTTCTGGAACGCGTCGATCATGTTCTGGCGCTGCGCCTGGGGCGTGCCCCCGTGGAAGAACAGGATCTCGCGGTCGAACTCCCGCCTCAGCATCGTCGCCAGCAGGTGGCCCATCTGGCGGAACTGGGTGAACACCAGCGCCTTCTCGCCGGATGCGATCACCTCGTCCAGCAGTTCGAGCAGTCGCACGCACTTGCCCGAGCGCCCGGGCGAGGGCGCCCCGCCGTGCTCGGGGTCGTCCTCCTGCGCCAGTTGCGCCGGGTGGTTGCAGATCTGCTTCAGACGGATGAGGGCCGTCAGCACCACGCCGCGACGCCGGATCCCCTCCGCCTCGTCCACCTCCGTCAGCAGGCGCTTCACGCACGATTCGTACAGCGACGCCTGCTCCGCGGTCAGGCGGCAGAACTCCTTCGTCTCCACCTTCTCCGGCAGGTCGGAGATCACCGTCGGGTCCGTCTTCAGCCGGCGCAGGATGAACGGGCGCACCAGCCCGCGCAGCTGGCGCCCGCGATCCCGGTCGCGGTAGCGCTCGATCGGCACGCTGAAGTGGCGCCGGAACTCCCCGAGCCCCCCCAGGAACCCCGGGTTGCAGAAGTCCATGATCGACCACAGCTCGCTCAGCCGATTCTCGAGCGGCGTGCCCGTCAGCGCCACCCTCCGCCCCGCCTGCAGCGCCCGCACCGCCTGGCTCTGCTTCGCCCCCGGGTTCTTCACATTCTGCGCCTCGTCCAGCACCACCCGGCACCACGGCACCAGTTCCAGCGACTCCCGGTCCCGGTGCGCCAGCGAGTAGGTCGTGATCACCAGATCGCTCCGCAGCGCCGCGTCGCAGAACGACGCCCCGCCCGTCCGCTCCACCCCGTGGTGCACCAGCACCCGCAGCGTCGGCGCGAAGCGGTCCGCCTCTCGTTTCCAGTTCGACACGATCGACATCGGCACCACCAGCAGCGTCGGCGCCGGACCCGGCGCGCCCGCCTCCGCCGCCCGCTCGCGCTCGTGCAGCATCAGCGCCAGCAGCTGGATCGTCTTGCCCAGGCCCATGTCGTCCGCCAGGCACGGCCCCAGCCCCAGCCGGTCCAGGAACACCATCCACGACAACCCGCGCAGCTGGTACGGACGCAGCTCCCCCTTGAAGCCCCGCGGCGGCGTGAGCATCGGCATCCTCTGCGGCTCGGTCGTCGCGCTCAGGAACTGCTCCACCCACCCCGTGGCATCTACTCCGAGGATCGGCAGCCCCGTCCGCGCCGGGTCCGCCCGGAACGCGAGCCACAGCGCGTCCCCCACGCGCATCTCGCCCCCCGGATTCTCCTTGATGAACGACAGCGCCGCCTGCACATCCTCCGGACGCACCTCCACCCACCGCCCGTCGATGCGCACCAGCGGCGCCCGCTGCGCCGCCAGGCGTTCGAACTCCTCCAGCGACAGCGAAGACTCCCCGATCGCGATCTGCCAGTGGTACCCCACCAGCGCCTGCAGGCCCAGCTGCGCCGACGCCGCCGACGAGGGCGACGCCGCCCCTTCCGAGCCGGGCAGGTCCGGCGCGCTCAGACGCAGCCGCGCCCCGATCCGCGCCGAGGGCGACTCCCACCACTGCGGCGCCTCCACCGCGATCCCCTGCTCCACCAGCAGCGGGCGGCTCTCGCGCAGGAACTCGTACGCCTGGCGCGTCGTCAACTCCACTCCGATCGGGTGCGCGTCCCCCAGCGCGCCCTCGATCCGCTTGTCCAGACGCGAGGCCCGCCCCAGCTCCTTCAGGATCAGGTCCTGCGGCTGTTCGACCCGACGCCCCTCCACCGTCGCGCTCTCGGTCCGCAGCGCCCAGATGTCCTCCGCGTCGATCACCACCGACTCGTTGTCCAGCGACTGCAGGTGGAACGACAGGTTCCACACGATGTCGTCCCCCGGCGCCTGCAGGTCCCGCAACTCGCCCACCACAATCGGCTCGCTCAGCCGGAGCATCAGGCGCCACGCCCCGCTCGAGCCCCGGTCCTCCAGCGCCCCGATCCACCGTCGCACGAACCGCGGCATCGTCTGGCGCAGCGCCTCGGGCGCGCGCACCGTCGTCACCCCGTCCAGCAGGCC
>DOJA01000021.1:3393-3698 GCA_003511945.1 Phycisphaerales bacterium
TCGTCACCCCGTCCAGCAGGCCCCCCAGCCACGACACATGCGGGTCCGCCCCCGGATCCCGCCCCTCGATCGCCTCCACCATCGATTCCGACCGCAGCGCCCGGCGCGACCAGCGGTCCACCAGCGCCACCAGGTAGTCCTCCGCGATCGACCCCGCCTCGTGCTCGAAGGCGTCGCACGCGCACCGCGCCGAGGCCGGCATCGCCCGAGCCCACTGCGCAAACCGCGCGGCGCTCCCTTCGTCCCGGAGCCACGGTTGCCACTGCGCCACCAGGGCCGGCTCCGCCATCCCCGCACCGCCCGCC
>DOJA01000181.1 GCA_003511945.1 Phycisphaerales bacterium
GGACCACCCCCGGGACCACCCCCGGGACCACCCCCGGGACTACCCCCGGGACTACCCCCCGCACCGGCCCCGCCGCCCTGCTCGCCACCGCGACCGCCGAACTCGAGAGCGACCCGGACTTCAAGGCCCTCTCCGGGGGCTGAACAGCCAACCAATGGCCCGAACACCCCCGGCCATGCGCCCGGTCCGCTGCTACGCCTGCCTCCATCAGTTCCAGGTCGGGCCAACCGCCCACACCGCCCGCTGCCCCGCCTGCACCAAGCACCTCAACCTGCGCGATGTCGTCGTCCGCCGCCCCGCCATGATCGGGCGCGTCGAGACCTGCGGGCGCGTCATCGTGGCGCGCCGAGCGTCGCTCCATGCCCAGACCCTCATCGCCGGCGGAGGCATCGAAGTCGACGGGCGCTGCCAGGCCGACGCGGTGTGCCACGGCCCTGTGCGACTCACCCGCCGCGCCCGCTGGAGCGGCGACTGCGCCGCGCCGTCCATCGTCATCGAACCCGGCGCCGTGATCGAGCGCGGGCGATTCCAGATCAGCGCGGGCCGGGACGCTCCAACGGATCCCCCGTCCGGCGCAGCATGATCAGTTCCAGGTCACGCCCCGGGGCGACGAGGGGTCGTGCTGCCGACGCGCGAACTCGAGCACGCGCGTCAGCCGGTCGAGCTCCTCCTCCACGATCCGACCTCGCCGATGAACATCGCCCTCCGCCAGCAGGCGGTACTGCGTCCCCCGATCGGTCAGGACCGAGAGCGTCACCAGTTCGAGCAGCGCCGCCGTGGGGATCGGCCGCTCGTCCAGTTCCCGCTCCAGCGCGCAGACGCTCGCCAGTTCCGTGAGCGGCGCCCGCTCCAGGCGGCTGGTCAGGGCGTCGCGGATCAGGAACAGGGCCTCCTCGTCGGGCTGACCGCACTCCACCGGGTCGAGGCGCGCCGTGCGGTAGAGCCGATCGCCCTCCGAGGGGGCGGAGGGGGCCGCCTCCTCCCGGATCCTCGCTCGGCAGACGCCCTGCAGCGCGATCCGGTAGTTCCCATCCGCCAGCCGCTCGTGCTGCGCGATCCGACCGATGCACACCGACCGCTTCAGGGCCGGGCGTCCATGGTACTCCCCTTTCCACTGGTCGCCCTCGAACACCGCCATGGCGATCTGCCCGCTCCCGTCCAGCGCGTGCTCGACCATCTGGCGGTACCGCGGCTCGAAGATGAACAGCCGCAGCACCGCGTAAGGCAGCAGCACCACCCCGTCCAGCGGGAAGAGCGGGAATGGCCTGGCGAAGTTGACGCTCACCGTCGCGCCGGATCGATCGGACATGCCGCATCCTAGGCGCCGGCGCCATCGCAGAAAACAACGGAGCCCGGCGCCATGGCCGGGCTCCGCGTGATCTCTCTCTGTCAGCCGAGGTTGCCGCTCAGGCGCGACGACGACGGGCCGCCATCAGCCCGCCCACGCCCAGCAGCGCCAGCGCGCCGGGGGTGGGGACCGGGGAGACGGTGCCCGTGAACTGGAGATTGCGGTCAAACAACCCGTTGACGAAGAACGCCGTCAGACGGAAAGTGCCGCTGGAGGCGATCGCCCCGCCGTTGGCCGCGACTCCGTTCAGCGCTCGAACCCGGAACTCAAGGTTGCCCGTGAGCGCCGGCAGCGAAGACAGATCGACAACGCTGTTCACGAAGTTGCCGCCCGGGGCCTGGTTGAACGAGAAGAGGTTCGTGGTGAACCCGTCGCCGTTGTAGAAGAGCCCGAGGTTGCCCGGACCCGACCCCGAGGACCGCGACCCGATGTACAGACTGCTCAGGTCGAGTTGGAAACCAGGGTTCACGCTGAACGACATCGAGAAGTAATCGTTCGCACCGAGGTCGTTCCAGCCGGCCGCGTTGATCGAGTTCGTGCCGGTGTTGCCGGTGAGCCCCGCGCCGCGGGCCAGGGCGCCGCCCGTGATGTTCGCCGCAGCGGAGTTCGCCGCGAACGACGCCTCCGTGCCCAGGGCACCCGACAGGTTCCAATCCACGACGGTCTGAGCGCTCGCGGCGCCCGCGACGGCCGCCAACACCACGGCGGCGGAAATCATCTGCGTCTTCATGTCTCTTCTCTCCTGATTAGAGTCGTTTCCGACTGCCCGAACAACCAACCCCCGGAAGACCGCCGCCGCGCACCGGCACACGCGACACGGGCGACTTCGGCCGTCTGGCTGCCTCGATAGGGGCTTGCTCAACCGCGGAGTGTCCCCCGACACCCACAGCGCAGACGCGTCTTCCGGCTCCTCAACAAACCGCGAACAGGATACACGCCCTCCCGGCGCCCACAAGTCGGCTGGCGACTAAGAAAGTCAATTGAACCAAATGTTCACCGTCCGCCACGCTATCCACGCAGAACAGACAAAGCCCCGCCGCCCGATCCGCCGTTCCCGTGCGCCCAGATTGACGCGACGGAAACGACGGCTCTGGCGGCAGGGTCGGTGCTCAAGCCACCCGCCCGGGCATTCCCTCAGGCGCGACGACGACGGGCCGCCACCAGCCCGCCCACGCCCAGCAGCGCCAGCGCGCCGGGGGTCGGGACATTGAACGGGTTCGAACCCGCAAACTGCAGGTTGCGGTTGAACACGCCGCCCGAGAAGAACGCGCCCACGCGGAAGGTGCCCGCGGAGGTCACGGTCCCGCCGCCGGCGGCCACATTGTCCAGCGCGAGGATGCGGAACTTGACCGCCCCGCCGACATTCGCCAGCCCGGTCAGGTCAACCTGGGTGTTGACGAACGCCTCCGACGGCTGATCGAAGGTGTGCAACGCGCTGCTGAAGCCGTCCACGCTGTAGAACAGCCCCAGGTTCTTCGGCCCCGTCGCCGACGAGCGGGTGCCGATGTACAGGAAGGCCAGGTCGATCAGCTTCCCGGCGTCCACCGTGAACCCCAGCGACACGAAGTCGTTGGCGGCCACATCGTTCCACCCGCGCGAGTTGAACGAGTTGTTGCCGGCGTTCGCCGTCAGCCCGGCGCCGCGGGCGAGGTTGCTCGCGGTCACATTCGTCGAGCCGATGCCCGCCTGCGTCGCCTGGCTCCCCAGCGTGTTCTGGAGGTTCCACTGCGCCACCGTCGACTGAGCGCTCGCAGCCCCCGCGAGCAGCGCCACCGCGAGGGTGGCCGTCATTCGATTCTTCATCTGACGCGTCTCCTTCTTCCTCGTTTGGAGTCAAAAAACAGAAAACACCCCGATCGAGCCGGAGCATCCAAGGAAGAACCGCCCGGCGGCCATCGGCCGCTTCACAGATCCTGCGTGTTGGCGAACGAGATCTCTCTCTCGACGCCGAGTGTCCCCCGACACTCACTGCGCGGACGCGTCTTCCTGCTCCAACTCGACAGAGAAGATAATCCGCGCGGAACCCCGAACAAGGCGTCAGACAGCGGTTTGACCGTATTCCCGCGCCGCCTGAGCGCCCTCTTAACAATTCGCCCGCCCGCCACAGGCCGCCGTGCCGGGACGCCATGGCGCCCCGGTCTGCCAGTCCTTCACCGCGGATGCATCGCCATCACGAGAGCGGATCCGGGCGGAACACCTTCACATTGTCCAGAGCCCACTGGCGCTCCGTGAAGTTGCCCCCGAGGTCCGCGCCCTTCGCCCGGTCCGGGCGCGCCGCGGAGACCGCGATCGTCGTCTTCGCGTCGAGATTGTCGATCAGCGCCACCAGCACCGCCTCGGGCGTCGCCGGGATCTTTGCCGCCCCGTACTCCGGCTGCGTGTGATGGCTCAGGATGATGTGCTGCAGCACCGTCACCGCGTGCCGCGGGAACCGCACGCCGCTGGACCGCATCGCCGCCTGGGCCTTGTCGTGGAGCATGATCGCCCCGTCCACGATGTGACCGATCAGCTGCCCACGGTCCGTGTAGCCGAACGCACCGTCGTACGAGAGTTCCCGCGTCTTCCCCAGGTCGTGCAGGAAGAGCCCCACCACCACGATGTCGCGGCTCACCTTCGGGTACAGCGGGCAGATCCGGTCCGCCAGGTGCAGCAGGTTCAGCGTGTGCTCCAGCAGCCCGCCCAGGTACGCATGGTGCATCATCTGCGCCGCCGGCGCCTGCCTGAACTGGTCCATCAGCATCTCGTCGCCCAGGTACTCCTTCAGCAGCGCCTTCATCGCCGGGTGCTGCACCGTCTCCAACAGGCCCGTCAGCTCCCGGAACATCTCCGCGGGCGACCGGGCGCTGACGGGGAGCAGATCACGGAGCATCTCCGCGCTGGGCTCCACGCCCTCGATCTGATCGATGATCAGCTGCAGCTCCCCCTTGAACGGCTGCGTCCGCCCCTCGGCGTACACAAACCCCTCCGTCGGCAGCTTCTTGAACTCCTCCGCCGAGAAGTTCCAACGCCGACCCGGCACCTGCCCCGTCCGGTCCGACAGCAGGCACGCGAGGTACGGATCCCCGTTCTTCGTCACCGCCAGCTGCCCGTTCGAGATGCAAAATGTCCCGGCGAACCGCTCGCTCGTCCCCATGTCCGCGATGAAGATCCGTGAAGGGGGCGAGCCCGTCGCAGCGCCAGAGTTCATGAACGAACGATCCTTTCAGAAGACCCCGCCGCGCCCGGCCCGGGGCAAAGGGGGCCATCCTACGCACCCCCGCGGGTGCGAGCCACCCTTGTTGCAACAGCCGCCCTGCGATCAATCCTCCCGCCCGCGCATGAGCGCCCCGCACTCCGGGCACCGCTCGGGCTGTTCCAGCCCCACCAGGTCGTAGCCGCCCCCGCCGCAGCGGACCCGACCCTCTCCAGCCCCCCGCGCCCCCGGCACCC
>DOJA01000175.1 GCA_003511945.1 Phycisphaerales bacterium
GGGGGGTCGGTGGTGCGGGGGTGGACCGTCGGCGGGTCCGTTCGGCGTCGGAAAGGGCGGCGAGCGCGTCCAGCGCGGCGCGGTCGCGGGCGTTGATGGCGTTCAGGGCCTGTTGTGTGAGCAGGTCCATCGGTGAGGGGCGCTGCAGGAGGGGCTGGAGCACCAGGGGAGGTCCGACCTCCATATCGCCCGCGACGAGCTGCGCGAGCAGCAGCCGCGGCGAGTCGGTGGTCCACAGCGCCGGAAAGAGTGCGGCGAGGTCAATCTCGCCGGCGATCGTCCCCAGGGGCGCGGCGTCGACCACCTGCGCGGTCCAGGGGTCGATGAGGCGGAGTGAATGGTGCGCGGCTGGCGCGGACTCATCGCGCGTGATGGTCGCGAGGACCGCGTGCCCGCGCACATACAACTCACGGACCGGGGCGAGCCGCGGGGCGGCTTCGACGGTGGAAGCAAATGCCGCAAAGAAGAAGACGACGATTGGGAGCGTCGCCCGGAGGGCCTGCCTCAACGATCGTGCTTCCGTTCGTCGAGGATGTCCCAGGGGCTCGTGTTGCGCCCCCCGCCGCTGCTGAGACTGACCGGCTCGGGGAGCGATCTGTACAGCGACCCGTCGTCGTCGGAGAACCAGGCCAGGGAGAGGTCGGCCTGGACATAGTTGTTGCCGACGACATGGTTGTAGTCGAGCTTGGTCTGCATGCCGTCGGCGATGATCGTCGTGGTCGGCTGGATCTCGGCGATGTAGGACGACTCAGCGGGCACGCGGTACTGGAAGTTGCCGGTGATGCGCCCCTTCTGGTTCACCCAGCGGTCGACATAGGCCTGATGGGGGTGCTGCCCGTGGTGGCTGGGGCAATAAAACACGCCGGGGTTGGTGACATACTGGCTGACATGCAGGACACCCAAGCCGTCCCAGCGGTCGGGCGCGGAGGTCGCATGCGCCCGGTCGGGTCCGCCGGAGGGCGGCTGTTCAGCGGGACCCAAGCGCAGGTGAATGGTGTCACCGGCCGTCAGTGGCGTGGGATTGGTGCGCTGACGGGGCGTGGTTTTGGTGGTCGATCGGCCGAAGACGGCCTCGGGGAGCTTGCCCCGGTGATCGTCGGCGAACATCTGGATTGCGTACGACACCTGACGCATATGCGCCGCGCACTTCACACGGCGCGCGCGTTCGTGGGCCTGCTGAAGCCCTGGCGCCAAGAGGGAGATCAGGACCACCAGCACAGCGATCGAAACCAGCAGATCGATGAGCGAGAATCCCCTGGGGCCGACAGCCGGGGCCGCAACTGCGGACGGGTGCTGTGCGTATACGGGATGGTGCCGTCGGATCTGAGCCATCCGGACCCCATGAGCGTGGGACTAGGCACAATATAGGGGCGATTCGGGTGCCCCGCCAACACCTTTTTCTATCGCCCTGACGAACCCCTGTGGGCGAGGGAAGATTCCGCGGCGGGATCCCGGGCGGAGTCCGTCCAAATCCCTAATCGCCCAGTCGGGGCGGGGTAGACAGGATTTTGTCACTGCGACCGGCATCAACCGGGTGGGTTCGTTCGTAGATATGGAGTAGGATTCAAACGCCGGGAGGGGGGGAACTGCCCCCGCGAGGCCGACAGTGCAGAAGGCGTCCGCCCAGCAAGACTTTGACATGATGCTCCGCGTCGCCTCCGACGACGAAGAAGCGATCGGCGAGCTGTACGACCGGTTCGGTTCGCTGGTGTACCGGATGGCGTATCAGAGCATGCCTTCGCGTGCGGACGCGGAGGATGTGGTTCAGGAAGTGTTCGTTCGGCTGTGGCGGACTGCGGGCCGGTATGACCCTAAGCGAGCGGCGCTGGTGACCTGGGTCATGCTTCTTGCCAGACGGATGATGGTCGATCGTCTGAGAAGGATGAAGGCGCGGGTGAAGCCGACCGTGCTCGACGAGGCGTGGGCCTCGGATCCTGCGGATGAACAGGTGGGCTCGGAAGCGTCGATGGAGTTGAACGAACGGTTCGGGGCGGTGATGAAGCGGATTGAACGCCTCCCGGACCTGCAGCAGGCGGTGGTGAAACGGGCGTACCTCAAAGGGCAAACACTCAAGCAGATCGGCAATGAATTGGGCGTGCCGCTGGGGACGATCAAGTCGGCTCTGAGCCGCGCGCTGGTCCGGCTTCGTGAGCAGGGTTCCGGGGAGGAGATGGCGGTATGAACACTCGAGAACTGTTCGAGATGGCGTCGCTGGATGTTCTGGGCCTGCTGGACGAGGACGAGCGGTCATCGTTCGAGCGGGCGTTCCGGGCGGCCGATCCGGCCACCCAGGCGCAGGTCCGCCGCGAGCAGAGGCGCTTCGCGGACCTGGAGGGGACCCTCCCCGAGGTGGACGCGCCGACCGGGCTGCGCGGGCGCGTGGTGAACGCGGTCCGCGAGGCGATCGCGTCGGTGCGGACCGAGCCCGTCGGACGCATCGGACGCCACGGGGTGTCGATGGTGTCCGGGAGCGCTCCCATCTGGCGGGCGGCGTGCATCGGGTTCGCCACGGCGTCCATGGTGCTCGCGGGGTTCGCGTACAGCGTGTCGCAGCAGAACCGCACGATTGCCGACGGGCTGCGGAACAATGTCGCGCTGGAGCAGATGCGACAGATCGCCGGCCCGGTGTTCGTCAGCATGATGGGGGATCCCTCCACGCGGATGGTGTCGATGCGCCCCGCCGAGGCCGCCCCGGATCTGTCCATGCCCCCCGGGGCCAATCTGGTCTTCAACACCAAGCGCTCCGAGCAGACGCTGGTCTGCCAGAACCTGCCGATGATCGCGGGGAACTACTCGCTGGTGCTCGACCGTCGCGACGGCTCCGTGCCGCAGACCCTGGTTGAGTTTTCCGCCAGCGCCGGGACCGCGACGGCCCCGGTTCGCGGCCTGAAGTGGGACGATGTGCCCTATCTCCAGCTGCGGGCGCCGGCTGCCGTGGGGCAGCAGTCGCTGGTGCTCGTGCCCGGGAGCTGATCCGCCCCCGGTTCCGTGGGTCTTCTCCAGGCGCCGGCGCTGATCCGGCGCCTGTTTCGTTCTTGCAGACTTGACCAGACCCGGCCCCCGGGGGGGGGGGGGGNNTCGACGATGGCGATGCGCCTGACTTTTCCCTCTCCCGCTTGCGGGAGAGGGGTGGGGTGAGGGTCTTCCTGCGGCGGCTCTGCTCCACCCCCCCACCCCCCCCCCCCCCCGCCGGCCCCGCCCCCCCCCCCCCCCCGCACCCCGCCCCCCCCCCCCCCCCGCCCCGGGCCCCCCCCCCCCCCGCCCCCGGGGGGGGGGGGAGTGCGTTACGCCGCGTTCCATTCACCGACGGAGGCGGCGGCGTCGGACTCGATCTGGGGCTTGCGCCGAGCCAGGGTGCGCCACGCGACGAGCCAGACGATGAACGCGAAGACGAAGGCGCCGCCCGCGATCACGCCGAACAGCCCGAGGCGCGGGTCGGAGACGGGCTCCGGGTCGGTGGCGGCGGCGGCGGCGACCACGGTGCCCGAACGGTCCAGGCGCCGGTCGCGGCTCTCGTTGGCGAGCCCGACCAGCGACGCGGTGAAGGTGTCCAGCACGCGCGCCGTCTTGGCGCTGCCCTGGCCCCGGAGCGTGAGCGTCACTTCACCCTTGGCGGTGGAGATCGCCTCCAGGTTGGCGTTCAGGTAAGCGCCCAGTTCGCCGGGCGTGCCGAGCCCGTCGAATCCGAAGCGGCGCAGGCGGTCGGCGGTCCGCTCGACGACCTGGGGGTCGCCCGCGAGGGTCTCGTGGAAGTCGGTCCATGAGCGGATGGTGGCGGGGTCGGTGGCGCCGCCCTTTTCCATGGCGACGCGGGCCTGCGCGACGAAGGTGGCGGGGGCGAACTGGCCCGCGACCAGCCACGCGCTCCCCGCGGCGAGGAACGCGGTGGCGAAGAAGAGGAAGGCGAGCATGGCGCCCTGCCCCCGGGCGGCGCGGGCCTGGGCGCGCTCGATCAGGGCCGCCAGGGTGGTGCGCTCCTGGGCGAGGGCGGTCCGCTCGGCCATCAGCTTGTTCTGCTCCTGGGCGCGCTGCTGCATCGCCTCGCGGTCGCGGGCGGCGGAGTCGCCCGACTTCTGCTCGGAGAGCGCCTCGAGATCCCGGGCGCGCTCCTCCAGCGCCTGCTTGGCGCGGAGCACCTTCTGCGCCCGCTGCTCGAGCAGCGACTTCATCCGCGCGAGGCGTTCACGCCGGGCGGCGTTGAAGGGGGTCTGCGCGAGGTCGATTCCTTCGAACGATCGGGCCTGAGCCCGGGCCTTCTCGGCGTCGTGACGGAGGCGGTCAACATCCTTGCGGGCGGCGTCGAGGGCGCGGGCCGCCTCGTCGCGCTCGGACTCCACGCGGGTGCGCTCGGCTTCGAGGCGCGCGATCGTCTCGGCGGCCTTGGAGTCGCCCGAGGCGCCGGCGGCCCGGGCCTGCTCGAGCTGGGCCTGGAGGTCGGCGATCTTCGCCGTCGCGCCGGTGTCGCGGCGCTTGATCGAGTCCAGCTCCGCACGGACGCGCAGCAGCGACTGCTCGTGCTCGGCGGCGCGCTCCTTGGCGGCCTCTTCGAGACGCGCGCGGGCGTCGACGGCCTCCTCGGCCTCGGCGCGGGCGCGCTCGGCCTCGCGGCGCAGTTCGTTCTCGGCGCTCTGCAGGGCGGCTTCGCGCTGCGAGAGCGCCTGCTCGGCCTGCTTCAGGTCCGAGGCGGTCTGCGCGAGGCGCGAGCGGAGAGACTCCAGCTCGCGCGCCGTCCGCTCGTTCTGTTCACCCGCGGCGCCGATGGCCTCTTCGCGGCGGGCCAGTTCATCGGCGCGACGGTCGTGCTCGCCCTGGGCCTCGTCCGGGCCGCGACGCTGGGCGTCGAGCGCCGCGGCCTGGGCCTGGAGTTCGCCGGCGCGTCGTTCGGACTGCGCCGACTGCGAGAGCGCCTCGGCCTCGCGGGCGGCGAGCTCGGCGCTGCGGCGCTCGGCGTCGGCGCCCGCGGCCTTGAGGGCCTCGATCTCCCGCTGCACCGAATCCAGGATGTTCACCAGGCGCGCAGGATCCCCCCGGGTGGCGCCCCCGGATGGGCTCTCCGAAGATGGCGCGGGGGATCCGATGGATCCGGGGGATCCGGGGGGGCCGAGGGGGCCGGGCAGAGTTCCGGGCGAGCCGGGTGGGCTTCCGGGGGCGGGCCGGTGTGGCGGGGTCATCGAGGGCTCCTCCGGTGGCGGCGGGCGCGGCGGGCGCAGGAACGCCGGGCCGGGCCGCACTGGGGGGTATC
>DOJA01000279.1 GCA_003511945.1 Phycisphaerales bacterium
CCGCGCCCGCGACACGCTCACGCCCGCGACACGCTGACGCCCACGACCCGGCGCTCCCGGATGGCCTCGTTGCCGAGCTGCCCGCACGCCGCCATGGTGTCGCGTCCCTTGGTCCGGCGACGCTTGCAGAACTGCCCGTGCGCCTCGAGCGCGCTCAGGAACCGCTTGACGCTCTCCTCGCTCGGCGCGGGCCAGGGGGAGTCACGCCGCGGGTTGTAGGGGATCACATTCACGCAGCTCCTCACGCCGCGCAGCAGCGCCGCGAGCTCCNNTCGCGCGCGAAGCGCTCGTGCAGCGCGAGCATCGGCGCCTGCACGCCCATGTCCTTCTGCCACTGCAGCGTCGGCACGCCGGCCCACTGCATGCGGATCGCCAGCCCTTCGGTCAGCTTCGCGAGCCGCTCCATCGCCGGCACCGACGTGAAGCGCATGATGCTGTCGACGATCACCTGCAGCGTCGCGCCGCGGTGTCGCGCGAGCACGCGCAGCAGCGCCGCGAGCTCCGCCGCGTGCTCAGCCCCGTCGTTCACGCCGGGGATCAGCACATACTCGCAGCAGATCGCCCCCGACGCCCGCAGAGGCCACGACTCCAGCACCGCCACCAGTTCCTCCAGCGGCATGGCGCGGTTGACCGGCATCAGCCGCCCGCGGACCTCGTCGTTCGGGGCGTTGATCGACACCGCCAGGTTGAAGTTCCGCCACCCCGGACGGCGCACATGCTCGCGCAGACGCCGCAGCCCGTCGATCCGTCCCACGGTCGACACCGTGAGCCGGCGCATGGCGATCCCCGGCCCGCGCCGGTCCGTGAGCACCTCGATCGACCGGATCACCTCGTCCAGGTTGTCCAGCGGCTCGCCCATGCCCATGAACACGATGTTCCGGATCGGGTGCCCCAGGATCCGCGCCGCGGCGTACCACTGGGCGACGATCTCCTCCGCCCGCAGTGATCGGAGCAGCCCCATCTGCGCCGTCTCACAGAAGGCGCAGCCCATCGCGCACCCCACCTGGCTGGAGACGCACAGAGTGAACGAGGTCTCCTCGCCCCGGCGCATGGGGATGACTACGGATTCCGTCTCCAGGACCGAAGGCCCGCCTTCACGCACCCGCTCCGGCCCCTCGACCGCCAGGAGGAACTTCGTCACCGGGCCCTCAGGGCTGTCGGTCACCAGCACCCTGGTCGGGGCTGGCACGAGCGGGGGAAACCCCTGCGGCCCGGAGCGAAAGAACCGCGAGTACGCCTCGGTCGCCGCGGGCGCCGCGCCCAGCCCGGCGTGCACAAAGGCGCGCACGAACTCCTCGTGGGTCCTCCCCAAGGGTGAAACGAACCCGGGCTGGTCACGAACCTGGATCATGCGCGGGCAGTACTGGTGCGGGCCTGGGACGGGGAGGATAGTCTCGACCCCTCGGTGCCCCACGGGGGCCCCGGGCGTGCAGAGAGGCGGACCGCCATGCGTGACCAAGAGGGATCCATCGCCGAGCAGCCCGCACCCGCCGGAGCCCCGGAAGCGCCCACGGCGCGTCCCGCCGGCGTCACCCCGCTCGACGAGATCACCGACCCCCAGGCCCGAGAGGCCGTCGCCCGCATGCGCCGCATCTCTCCCCAGGCCGATCCCACCGCCCACCTGCCCGGCGTCCACCCCTGCCGCGTCCCGCGCCACATCGCCATCATCATGGACGGCAACGGGCGCTGGGCCGAGTCCAGGGGCTTCCCGCGCCTGTTCGGGCACCGCAACGGCGCCGCCGCCGTCCGGCGCACGATCGGCGAGGCCGGGCGCCTGGGCGTCGAGGTTCTGACGCTCTATTCGTTCTCCATCGAGAACTGGACCCGCCCCGCGGAGGAGGTCCGCGCTCTGATGTCCCTCTATCTCCAGTACATGGAGGGCGAGCGCGATGAACTGGTGCGCCACAACATCCGGCTCCGCCAGATCGGGCGGCGCGACGGGCTTCCCCCCGAGGCCCTGGCCGCGCTCGACCGCACCCTCGAAGCCACCGCCCGCTGCACCGGCCCCACGCTGTGCCTGGCGGTGAACTACGGCTCGCGCGCCGAGCTCGCCGACGCCGCCCGGGCGATCGCCCGCGCCGCCCGCGACGGAACCCTTGACCCCGACGCCATCGACGAGCGCACCATCTCCGACCACCTCACCACGGCCGGGCTGCCCGACCCGGACCTGCTCATCCGCACCGCGGGCGAGATGCGCGTGAGCAACTTCCTGCTGTGGCAGATCTCCTACGCCGAGCTGTTCGTGACGGATGTGCTCTGGCCCGACTTCGCCGAGGAGCACCTGCGCGAGGGCGTCCGCGCCTACGCCGCCCGCCGGCGCCGGTTCGGCGGGCTCGACGGCGCTCCCGGCGCCTAGTGTCCGTGCCGTGCGATTTGCCGCCAAACCACCGATGGAACTGACCGGCGACGAAGTTTCGCGCGTCGAGGACGCCGCCGCCCTGCTCGGGCTGGGGCGCCCGGCGTGGAGGCCCGATCGCGCCGCCTTCCGTCGCGGCGAACTCGACCTTTCCATCGCCCTTCCCGCGCTCGTTCGACTGCTCCGCGACCGCACCCGCGCGGGCGTGCTGCTGTTCGATGCTCTCGCCCTCGCCGGCGGGCTGGGGATCGCACCGCCCCCGGAGGCGCTGCGCGACTTCGACCTGCTCCGACCCCTGCTCCGTCCCCGCCTGCTGCACCCGCGCGAACTCACCGGCCCCCGGCGCGCCATGTGCCGGCGGGAGAGCGTCGGAGGGCTGATGCAGGCGATCGCCCTCGGCCCGGAGTGGACGGCCCCGCTCGTCACCTCCGCGTCGCTGGACCGCTGGCCCGTGTCGTTCGAGGAGGCGCTGGACCTGGCGCTCGGCGCGATGCGCGGAGCGGTCACGCCGAACTGCGTTCATGAGCTCGAGGACGCGCCGGGCGTCGCTGCCGTCGTCCATCCGCACGAGGTCGTCTCCAGCGCGCTCCCCATCGTCGAGTCGCTCCTTCCTGGGCAGGCGCGCGATCTGGGCGTCGTGGCCGCTGTTCCTGCCCCGGAAGTGCTGCTGCTGCTCCGCGTGGTCCCCCGCGACGGCGTCCGCACCCTCGCAGGGCTCGTGGACGCCTCCCTGGGGCTCTACAACCAGTCGAACGACCCGCTGCACGATCAACTCGTCTGGTGGCGCGACGGGCGCCTGGAGCCCCTGACCATGACCTTTGTCCAGGAACGCGGCTCGCGCCGGGTCCAGTTCGACGCCGAGGGCGCTGTGGGCGACCTGCTCCGGATCCTCGGCGCGGTCGACTAGCGCCCACGCCGATCCGCGTTCCCGGGTGCGCGGGACGCCCGCCCGGGGCTGCTCTCTCCCGGTACCTTTCCCCCGTGCTCCGCTACCGACTCCTCCTCGGGCCGGTGATGATCCTCCTCCTGATCGGGCTCGTATGGCTCGAGGAGCGCGTCCGCGCCGGGGGCGGGCGTCCCGGGCTCGTCATGGAGGGCGCGATGCTCCTCCTTGGCATCGAGGCGGGACGCGAACTGGCCAAGGTCCTCCGCGCCCGCCAGATCGCGGCCAATGTGGCCATCACGGCGCTGGCGGTCTGCACGGGGGTCGCGGTCTCCAGCCGGACCCCGGCGGAACTCGGCGCCCTCAGCGGCACGGCGATCGTCTGCACCGCGGGGTCGGCCATCATGCTGATCTCGATGCTCTACTACTCCCGACGGCGCACCACCGAGGGAGTCGTTGCCGCCACCGCCGGCGCGCTCCTGGCGTTCGTCTATGTCGGGCTCATGGGCGGCTTTATCGTTGTCCTGGTCAAGGAGTTCTCCGGCTGGGTGCTGCTCGGGGTGCTCGCGGTCACCAAGTCCTGCGACATCGGCGCCTACTTCACCGGGCGCGCCCTGGGGCGCCACAAGCTCATCCCCTGGCTCAGCCCGGGCAAGACCTGGGAGGGGCTCTTCGGGGGGGTCGCCTTCGCCGCCGCGGTCGGGGCGGTGGCCGGGGCGTGGGCAGATGCCGCGGGGGCCCTCCAGGGCATCGACGCCCGGAGCGGCGCCCTCGCCGGCGCGCTGTTCGGCCTCATCGGGCAGGCCGGCGACCTCGTCGCCAGCATGCTCAAGCGGGACGCGGGGCTGAAGGACTATTCCCGGGCCGTTCCGGGCTTCGGGGGACTCATGGACATCGTGGATTCGCCCCTTCTCGTGGCCCCGGTGGCCTACTGGCTCCTCCTGGCCCTGGAGGCCTGGAGCGCCCACGCCGGATCGACAGCGCTCTTGCCCGCCCCGCCGTGATACACTGTGGATGGACAATCGCCAGACGAGCCCCCCTCGGAGTCCCGGATGACGGCGACCGCCAAACTGCTCCGCCTGTTCCTTGTCGATCAACAACTGCGCGGCCTCAAGAGCCGCCTGACCGCAGCCGAGCGGTACCTCTCTCAGCAGGACGCCACCCTGAAGGAACTGGACGCGAAGGGCGCCCTCCTCGCCTCGCAGCTCCGCCAGCTCGAAGCCACGGCCAAGAACGACGAGGTCGAGATCAGCGCCATCGATCAGCGCGTCTCGGCGCTGCGGGAGCGCATGAACAACTCCCGCACCAGCAAGGAGCACGCGGCCCTTCTCACGGAGATCAGCACCCTCAAGGCCGACCGCGGGCTGATCGAGGAGCGCGCCCTGGGCGGGCTCACCAAAATCGACGAGCTCCGGAAGCAGTCAGAAGCCGTCGGTGCCGAGCGGGCCGAGCGGGTCAAGGTCCGCGACCTCGCCCGCGCCGACCGCGACGCCCGCGCCGCGGAGATCAAGGACCGCGTGGCCGAGCTCGAGGGCCAGCGGGCCGAGGCGCTCAAGGAAGTCCCCAAGGCCGCGCTCACCGCCTACGACGAACGCACCGCTCTGGGCGTTGACGATGTCATGGCCGGCGTCGAGGAGCAGGACCGGCGCAACATGGACTACACCTGCGGCTCGTGCTACACGCACCTGCCCATCGAGCAGGTCAGCATCCTCCTCCGGCGCGGCGACCTGACCACCTGCCCCTCCTGCGACGCGATTCTCTACATGGAGCAGACGCTCCGCGAGGACATCACCACCTCGAACGAGAAGAAGCGGAAGAAGTCCGCGGCAGCGTCTGCCGCTGAGGAATAGCGACCGCTCAGCTTATTCCGCCGGCGCGCTGACCATCGCGTAGCCCACGAACCGGGTCCCGCTCCCCCAGGCGGGCGCTCCGCTCAGCGGCACGACCGCGATCCGCGCCACGCCCGATGCCTCCGCCGCCCGCCCCCCCGCGACCCCGCGCTGCCCGCACTGCGCCGCGCTGATCGCCGCCTGCCGCGCCTGACCCAGGTCCTCCCCGAACCCCGCGGCGCACACGCTTACAGTGCCC
>DOJA01000351.1 GCA_003511945.1 Phycisphaerales bacterium
CGGGGGGCGCGGGGAGCGTCGGGGTGCGTCCGGACATGGCGATCACGACGGCGGCGATGATGAGCGCGAAGGCCGCGTAGTCCTGCGGGCGGGGCTTCTCCTTCAGGATCATGATGGAGAAGCCCGTGAAGACGACGAGCGTGATGGCCTCCTGGATGATCTTGAGCTGCGGCGCGGAGAAGGGCCCGCCGTGGGCGCGGTGGCCGATGCGGTTGGCCGGCNNNCCAGCGTGATCACCTCCTGCATCACTTTGAGCTGCGGGGCCGAGAAATGCCGATGGCCGATGCGGTTGGCCGGCACCTGGAGGGCGTACTCGGGCAGCGCGATGAGCCAGGAGACGCCGATGGCGACAGGGATGGACCACGCGGCCTTGCGCAGGTGGCCGTACCACGCCCAGGTCATGAAGCAGTTGGAGGCGAACAGCAGCAGCACGGTTGACAATGCCTTGTTCATGGTGGCGCCATCGTACCCGGCGCGTCGTTCTCGAAGGCGCGCGCCACGGACGCGTCGAGGTCCGCGTCGGACGCGGACGCTCGCGCGCCGGGCGCGAGCGCGTGCAGCCGCTCCCCGAGGCGGGAGAGCTCGCCGCCCGGCGCGAGGGGCGCGCCCCGCGTCGGGATCGGCAGGCGCTCGAGCTGGCGAGGGCCGATGTGGAGCGCTCCCGCGCCGAACCCGCGCCCGCCGAAGAGCGCACGGTAGAGGAGCGTCGTTGAGGGCGCGTTGAGCAGCGCCGCCAGCGCGAAGGCGCACACGCCCTCCCGCGGGAGCACGAGCACAGTGGACTTCGACGCCATCGTCCCGGGCGGGAGCACGACGCCCTCCAGCCGGCGGGCCAGCCCCGCGACGCCCACCTTCCAAACGCCCGCCTGCCCCCCCGGCCCCGCCTGACGCGGCGCGATCGCGCGGAGGTCCGCGTCGTCGATCACCGGGCGCAGGAGGCGACGGCGCAGGTAGGTCGTGGGGCGCTCGCCCCACAGCGTGGCGAAGGGCTCGATGGCGCCGGTGTTGATGAGGCGCACAGCGCCCGCGTCGCTGGGCGTTGCATCGCGGAGCGCGTCGCGCAGGGCGTAGGCCTCCGCGGTCGTGGCGCCGTCGCGCAGGGTGGCGACATCGGCGAGCGCCGCGCACGAGCGACAGCGATCCATCGGCGTCCCGGGCTCGGCCATCAGCGGCGCAAGAAGGAAGCCCCGCGGCAGCGATCGCAGGTCCGCCTGGGCGGGCTCGACGCGCCGCGTCACGCGCAGCCCGGGGTCCAGCGACTCCATGACCACCCGGTGGTCCGCGCTCGGGGGGCTGGCTCTCAGCGTGAGCAAGGCCAGCGGAGCGCCGGCGCCGTCGAACAGGCCGTGGGCGTCGATGGTCCGGACGGCGACGATCGTGCGCTCCAGCAGCATGTCTTGAAGAGCCGCGGCGCCGTCGGAGGCGAAGGCCTGACGGGGCAGCACCATCGCCACGACGCCCCCGGGGCGCACGAGGCGCAGGGCCAGCTCGACGAACGGGAAGGCGAGGTCCCAGTTGCCGCGGGCGGCTGCGGACCGCGCGCGCACCGCGCGACGGAGCGCGGGGTCGGTGCGGGTCATCGTTTCGCTGTCGACGAACGGCGGATTGCCGACGACCGCGTCAAAGGACTGTTCGAGTTCAGGCCAGTCCATCGTGAGCGCTTCGGCGCTGCGCAGGTGCGCCCCCGCCCCCGCCCCCGGACCCGGGAGCGCGGCACGGGCGTGCGCGATGGCGTCTGGGTCGCGGTCGACGCCCCACAGCGCAGCGGGCGCGCCCGCCACGCCGAGGCGCAGAGCGCCGAGCAGGAACGCACCCTGGCCGCAGGAGGGGTCGATGAGGCGGTCGACCCGCGCGGGGACATCGCGGAGGAGGAGGTCAACGAGCGCGGGCGGGGTGTAGTAGACGCCCCGGGCGCGCCGATCGGGGGCGGCGCCTGGCGCGCTCACGGGGGCGTCGCTTCCTCGATGAGCGCCGGCAGTTCCCCCGCCTGACGCGGGAGTGCAAGCGACCGGCGGACGCGCCGGTGGGTCGCCGCGCTGAGAGGGATCGAGAGCAGGTATGCGCCCGCCAGCGCCGCGGCGGTGAGCCAGGTGTCCTTGGCCGCCACGACCACGAGCAGCGCGACAAAGATGAGCAGGAAAGGGGTGAACTGGCGACGGACGCGGATGCGCTTGAGGGAGTAGGCGGGCAGGCGGCTGACCATGAGCCATGCAACGAGAATGGTGTAACCGACGACCAGCGGCTCCGGGGCGCGGAACCCTGCGAGCGTGCGGGAGGACTCCATCAGCACGGGCACGAGCACCGCCCCCGCCGCCGCCGGGGAGGGGAGCCCGACGAAGAATCGGGCGAGCGGGGATCCCTTGGGCATCGGTCGGGCTGCGGTGAACCGCGCCAATCGCATGGCGGCGCACAGGACATAGAGCATGGTGGCGGCCAGGCCGAAGACGCCGCTCTCGCGGAGCATCCACTGGTGCAGGATGAGCGCGGGCGCGACGCCGAAGGAGAGGAAGTCCGAGAGCGAGTCGAGCACGGCTCCGAAGCGGGAGGTGGCGCGGAGCAGGCGGGCGGCGGCCCCGTCGAGCAGGTCGAAGACGCCGGCGACCGCGACCGCCGCCAGGGCCTTGTCCCACTGCGCCAGGAGCGCGAAATGGACGGCGGCCAGCCCGGAGCAGAGCGAGACCGTCGTGAGGATGTTCGGCGCCAAGCGCCGGAGCGGGACGGTCCGCGGGGCGCGGGGCCGGACGCGGGCGCGCGGGTTCACGACGCCTCCCCTCGTTGGGGAGCGCTGCGCGCGAGCACGGTCTCCCCGGCGGTCACGCGCTGGCCGACCTGCACCGCGGGGGTCGCGCCGTCGGGCAGATAGATGTCCACGCGCGAGCCGAAGCGGATGAGCCCGAACCGCTCGCCCCGCGCGAGGGCCGCCCCTTCGTTCACGCGGCAGACGATGCGGCGCGCCACGAGCCCGGCGATCTGCACGAACACGACGCGTTCGCCCGCCGGCGTGCGGAGCACGAGCGCACAGCGCTCGTTGAACTCGCTGGCCTTGTCGAGCGAGGCGTTGAAGAACCTCCCGGGCGTGTAGGCGATGCGCTCGACCACGCCCGCCTCCGGCGCGCGGTTCACATGGACATTGAAGATGTTCATGAACACGCTGATGCGCGTGCGCCGGGGCGCGGCCGGGGGGGCGGGGGCGACCTCGCGGACTTCGGGCGGGAGTTCCACCTGTGCGACCGCGGAGACCACGCCGTCCGCGGGGCTGACGAACAGCCCCGGCGCCGTCGGGACGCGGCGGGCCGGGTCGCGGAAGAACCACACCGCCCACACAACGACGACGAGCCCGGCGAGCGAGAGCGTCCACGCCAGCCACGCGCCGACGAGCGATGCGGCCAGCGGGAGCAGGATCGCGCCCGCCAGCACCGCGCCGATGACGGGCCATCCCTCGGGCGCCACCGGCGGAGCGGGCCGGTCGAGCGCTGCGGGCGTCGTGGGGATGTCGGTTGGTGCGTGCGTCATCGCGGGCGCGCTCATGCTACAGATCGCGCGGCGCCGCGGTAGCATCGGGCGCGAAAGGAGGCCCTCCCGTGCTCGCGATCCTCCCGCCGTTGCCCCCCTCCTGGGATGGGTTCCACCCATTCTTCGTGCACTTTCCATTGGCCCTGCTGGTCTCGGCGCCGGTGCCGATCGTCATGGGGCTGGCGCTGGGCAAGCACGAGCGTGGCCTGAACCTTGCGGCGCTGGGGATGCTGGTGCTGGGGACGCTGGCGGCGTTCCTGTCGGTCTCGACGGGCGAGGCCGCGGAGGGCGCGGCGCGGGTGACTGGCGAGGTCAGCCGCGTCATGCACGAGCACGAAGAGGCCGCCGAGTTCGCGCGCAACGCGTTCGTCGTGCTGACGATTGCATTCACCATCCTCTTCTTCCTTCCGACCGTCGCGCCGAAGGTGAGGCGGGGTCCGCGCACCGTCGCCATGCTCCTCTACCTGCTGCTCCACGCGGTCGGATCTGTGGCGCTGCTCAACGCCGGTCACCTGGGGGGCGAGCTCGTCCACACCCACGGCGTGCGCGCCCGCCTTTCAGCGCCGGCCTCTCCCAACGAACCCCCGGCGCCAGCCGGGGGCCACAGCGAGCCCACCGGGGGTTCCGAGGACCGCGAATGAACGCCGACCAGGCCAGGGCGCTGATGCACGAGTGGACCGAGAGCCCCTCGCTCCGCGCGCACATGGAGGCGGTCGCCGCCTGCATGGGCGCCTACGCCCGGCGTCTGGCGCCGGACGAAGCGGACCGCTGGGTCTCCTGCGGCCTGCTCCACGACTTCGACTACGAGAGGCACCCATCGAAAGAAGAGCACCCGTTCGTCGGCGTGCGCCACCTCGAATCGCTCGGGGTGGACGAGGAGACGCGGAGCGCGATCCTCGGGCACGCGGACTACTCGGGCGTGGCCCGCACGACGCCGATGGCCCGCGCGCTCTACGCGTGCGACGAACTGGCCGGGTTCATTGTGGCGTGCGCGAAGGTCCGTCCGAGCGGGATCAGCGACCTGGAGCCCAGGAGCGTGAAGAAGAAGCTGAAGGACAGGGCGTTCGCCGCCGCCGTCAGCCGCGAGGACATCGCGCGGGGCGTCAGCGAGCTGGGCGTGGACGAAACGGAGCACATCGCGCTGTGCATCGACGCGATCCGCGCGAGCGCCGCCTGCGTGGGGTTGTAGAGCCGGCCCGTCGCCTTACTCGTTCCCCGGCGCCGCCTGGAGGACATCCACCACCGTCGGGCGGATGACGCTGACCATCTCGGTGGTCTCGGTGGGCTTGTCGGTGAGGATGCCCACGATGGCGTTCGCCTTGGCGTCGAGGTCGAGCTCGGGCTCGGGGGTGATGTACGCGAGCGTGCGGGCCACCGCGGAATCGATCGACACCAGCCGGTAGAGCAGGGGGAGGCGCGTGCCGTCGTAGATGGTGCTGGGGAGCAGGCGCCCCACCACGAGGTAGTCGCGCGTCCGGGCCAGGCGCGAGACGGCGGCGACATACCCGCTGCCGGCTTCCTCGTTGGCCCTCTCCAGGCGGTCGATGGCGCTCTGGGTCTCGAGCAGTTTGGCGCGGAGTTCGAGGGCCTGGATGCGGCCGCTGACATAGTCGATGGCGCTCTGCTTGGCGCCCTCGTCGCCCATGACGCGGGCGAGCTGGCGGTACTGCTCGATCAGTTCGGTCGGGTCGCCCTCGGTCAGGGGCTGCTTCATGAGCCGCTCGAAGGCGGCGTCGAGGGACTTGATGGTCGGGGCCGCGGGGGTTCCGGGGGTTCC
>DOJA01000160.1:0-2540 GCA_003511945.1 Phycisphaerales bacterium
TGAGCCCTCATGCTCACCACGCTGTACTGGTCGGCGGGCGTGACCGCGGGGTTCATGCTCCTCGGGGCGGCCCTGCTGCACCTGCTCCCGCGCCTCGGACGCGCGGGCAGGGCCTGGAGCGAGAGCGTCTGCCGCGCTCCGGGGCTGGACGGGGTGATCACCTACTTCACGGTGCTCCCGTGGCTCATCGGCGGGATGGGGCTGGGGTGGATCGGAGTGGTCGGAGCGCTGATCGGTCAGGTGGCGAGCGTGATGGTGTGGACCGTGCTGCACGAGGCGATGAACCCGCGGGCGTGGCGCGGGCCGCGGATCGTGAAGTCGCTGAACAAGGCGGTCGGGCGCTGGCGGAACCACGCGGCGGTGTGGTGGACGGCGTTGGCGGTGCCGGTGTTCTGGGTGGTTCGGATGGCGCAACTGGCGGTCTATCCCCCGCTCACATGGCTGGTGCGCCTGCCGCGCTACAACGACGCGGAGTGGGTGAATGTCAGTCGCCACAAGTTCAAGGGGCTGGTCGGGCACGACCTGATCTGGTGCCTGTACTGCGACTGGATGACGGGGGTGTGGTCGCTGGGCGCGGAGATGCTCCGCAATGTCGAGTCGTTCTGGTGCCCGATCCGGTTCGACAGCGCGAAGAAGTGCGAGAACTGCCGGATTGACTTCCCGGACATCGACGGGGGCTGGGTAAGCGCCGACGCGGACATCGCGGAGGCCGCGCGGCTGGTGGAGACGAAGTACCCCCCCGGGGGCTCCGGCGGGGTCGGCCCCGAACGGTCCAACCCCTGGTTCGGGCACCCGGCGCGCCTGACCGTTGACGGGCGTCCGCCCGAATCGGGCGCCGGCGCGTGAAACCACAGCCCACCGACCCGGAATCACCGTTCACCATGCCCGCCCCGGCCAGCGCAGGATCCACCGGTGCCGACGCTCCATCCATCGGGGTCGGGCGGGCGCTGCTCGGCCCGGTCGAGACCGACCGCTTCTGCGAGTCCTGCGGCTTCAACCTGCGCGGGCTGCGGGTCTTTCGCGATGGGGCCTCGAAACTGATCCTCGTCCAGTGTTCCGAGTGCGGCACGCTCCACCCCGCGTCGTCGCTCACCACCAACGCCCGCGGCGCGTGGTTCCGGCGCCTCGCGAGCGCGCTGCTCGTCGCGTGGATGCTCTTCATCCTCTGGTGCACCTTCATCACCGGAGTGATCGAGGTCGCGCTGCAGATGGCGACCATCGAGACCCTGCGCCTCAACCGCCCGTCCTCCGAGGTGTGGGTCCTGGCCCGCAAGCACGCGATGGCGCTGGGCTGGTATTTCTTCCTTTCTCTCTCGCTGCCCGCAACGGCGATCACCGTCTTCTCGGTCGCGGCGCACCACTGGAAGAAGTGGGGCTACTTCGTCATTGCGGTGGCCCTGCCCATCGCTCCGGCGCTGGTCATCTGGCAGATCGTCCGCAACGAGTTCCCCGATTCCTACCCCCGAACGACCAATGTCCGCATGCTCCACACCGGGACGCAGATCCTGGGCGGGCTGCTCGGCGCGGCGTTCGGTCGTCCCATCGCCCGCCTGCTGGCCACGCTGTTCATCCCGCCCCGCACCCGCCAGGCGCTGGGGTTCCTGTGGCTGGCGGACGGCAAGACGCCGCCCCGCCTCGCGGGCGTCGCCGACAAGGCCGTGACGCCCGCGGCGAACGACCATCACCCCGACGCCATCGCCTCCACCGGAGGGCAGGTGCAGACGAGGTTGCGGTCGCCGTAGGGGTTGTCGATCCGTCCCACGCAGGGCCAGAACTTGTGGGTCCGCAGCCACGGGGCGCGGGACGGGAACGCGGCCTGCGTGCGGTCGTACGGATGGGTCCAGGCGTCGGTGCTGACGGCGGCGATCGTGTGCGGGGCGCCCTTGAGGACATTGTCCTCGCGCGGGGCGCGCCCCTGTTCGATCTCGCGGATCTCCTCGCGGATGCCGATCATCGCTTCGCAGAAGCGGTCGAGTTCGACCTTGGGTTCGCTCTCGGTGGGCTCGATCATCAGCGTGCCCGCGACGGGCCAGGACATGGTGGGCCCGTGGAAGCCGTAGTCCATCAGGCGCTTGGCGATGTCGTCGACCTTGATCCCCGCGGACTCCTCGAAGGGGCGGGCGTCGAGGATGAACTCGTGCGCGCAGCGACCGTTCTTGCCGGTGAACAGGACGGGGTAGTGCCCCTCGAGCCGCCTGGCCATGTAGTTGGCGTTCAGGATGGCCACCTCGGTGGCGCGCTTCAGCCCCTGGGCGCCCATGAGCGCGATGTAGACCCAGGAGATGGTCAGGATGCTGGCCGAGCCGTACGGCGCGGCGCTGATGGGGCCGATCGCTTGCGCGCCCGCGGAGTCGGGCCTGAGCACGGGATGACCCGGCAGGAACGGCGCCAGGTGCGCCGCCACGCCGATCGGCCCCATGCCCGGCCCGCCCCCGCCGTGGGGGATGCAGAAGGTTTTGTGGAGGTTCAGGTGGCACACATCGGCGCCGATGTCGCCCGGGCGGCACAGCCCGACCTGCGCGTTCATGTTGGCGCCGTCC
>DOJA01000160.1:2641-6277 GCA_003511945.1 Phycisphaerales bacterium
CTCCTCGAACACGCCGTGCGTGGAGGGGTAGGTGACCATGAGCGCGCCCAGGCGATCGGCGTGCAGGTCGGCCTTGGCGCGGAGGTCGGCCATGTCGATGTTGCCCTGCGCGTCGCAGGCGACGGGGACCACCTTGAACCCGGCCATGACCGCCGAGGCGGGGTTCGTGCCGTGCGCGCTGGTGGGGATCAGGCACGCGTCGCGGTGCGCTTCGCCCCGGGACCGGTGGAAGGCGCTGATGACCAGCAGCCCCGCGTACTCCCCCTGCGCGCCCGCGTTGGGCTGCAGCGAGACGCCCGCGAACCCGGTGATCTCCGCCAGCCAGCGCCCGAGCCCGACGAACAGCTCGGCGTAGCCCCGCCACTGCTCCGCCGGCGCGAAGGGGTGGATCTGCCCGAACCCGGCCCAGGTGACGGGGATCATCTCGCTGGTGGCGTTGAGTTTCATCGTGCACGACCCCAGCGGGATCATGCTGTGCGCCAGGGACAGGTCCCGCTGCTGGAGCGAGAAGATGTACCGCAGCATCTCCGTCTCGGAGTGGTGGGTGTCAAAGACCGGGTGCGTGAGGAAGGGCGAGGTCCGCGCCAAGGGCGCCGGGACATCCGCCCCCGCTTCGCGCGCGAGGGCGTCGATGTCCTCCTGGCCCGACCCGCCGAAGCACGCCAGCAGGTCGCGGACGAGCGCCCGGTCGGTCGTCTCATCGAGGGACACGCCCAGGGTGGCGTCGCCATACTCGCGCAGGTTGATGCGCCTGGCCCGGGCGGCGGCGAGAACCTCCGTCGCGCGCTGGCCCTTGAGCGTGACGCGGAGCGTGTCGAACACCGGGGCGTCGCCCGTCGAATGGCCCAGGCGCGAGAGCCCCAGGCGCAGCGCGCGGGCGTAGGCGTGCGTGCGGCGCGCGATCGCCCGCAGCCCCTCCGGCCCGTGGTAGACCGCGTACATGCCCGCCATGATCGCCAGCAGCGCCTGGGCCGTGCAGATGTTGCTCGTGGCCTTGTCGCGCCGGATGTGCTGCTCGCGGGTCTGGATGGCCATGCGGTAGGCCGGGTTGCCCTGCGCGTCGCGCGAGACGCCGATGATCCGCCCGGGCATCTTGCGGGCGTGCTCGCTCCGGGTGGCGATGAACGCCGCGTGGGGGCCGCCGAAGCCCATCGGCACGCCGAAGCGCTGCGCGCTGCCGACCGCGATGTCCGCGCCCCACTCCCCCGGGGGCCGGAGCAGCGTGAGCGCCAGCAGGTCCGTCGCGCACACCAGCACGCCCCCGGCGTCGTGGACGCGCGCCGCCAGCGCCTCGAAGGACTCAATCCGCCCGTCGGTCGCCGGGTACTGCACCAGCACCCCGGCGTAGCGGGAGCAGTCGAAGCCCGGCGCCAGGGGGTTGCCCGTCTCGACCGTGATGCCCAGGTGCTCGGCCCGCGTGCGCACCACGCCGATCGTCTGCGGGTGGCAGTCCGCCGCCACGAAGAACGGCTTCTCGTGCGAAGCGCCGTTGATGGCGTAGCACATCGCCATCGCCTCGGCCGCGGCGGTGCCCTCGTCCAGCAGCGAGGCCCCCGCCAGCGGCAGCCCCGTGAGGTCGCTCACCATCGTCTGGAAGTTCAGCAGCGCCTCCAGCCGCCCCTGGGCGATCTCCGCCTGGTAGGGCGTGTACTGCGTGTACCACCCCGGGTTCTCCAGGATGTTCCGAAGGATCACGCCCGGCGTGATCGTTCCCGAGTACCCAAGGCCGATGCACGAGCGGAAGACCTCGTTCTTCTCTGAGATGAGCCGCAGGTGCGCCAGCAGGTCGTGCTCGCCCCAGGGGCGCCCGTCGGGAGCGCCCGTGTCGATGTGCAGGGGGCGCTTGAGCCGGATGGAGGCGGGCACGGTGGCGTCGATCAGGTCATCCATCGTTTGGTAGCCCAGCAGCGCCAGCATCTCGCGCTGCTCGGCGTCGCTGGGACCGATGTGACGATGGACGAATGTGTCGCTCGGGTTGAGCAGCGCCAGCGCCCCGCCCGCGTTGGTGGAGGAAGGGACTGACGACGCCGATCCGTGCTTCGCGCCGGCCGGCGCCACGCCTGTTGGGGTCATCGATGCTCGCTCCGGGTGTCGGCCGCCCCCCCCCGGGAGGGGCGGGAAGGGCAGGAGGGGACAGTGGTGGCGGTCGGACGGCCCGCGCCCTCCGAAGCCGCCCACGCGAGCGACACCGGGGTGGCGCGTGGGGTGCCCCGCGCGTCCGATCGGGAAGAGCCATCGTAGGCCCCCTGCCCGGGGCCGCAACCGACCTCTTAGGATGGCGGTGCAACGCCCCGATCGATCGATCCTCACCCCCCTGCGGAGGCCCTATGCCCAGCCCATCGGCCCTTGCCCGGTTTGTTCGCTGGATGGCGATCCCCGCCGCAGCGCTGGGCGTGGGCGGAGCGCTCGTGGCCGGCGCGTGCGCGTCGCGCGAGGCCGCCCGCCCGGCGCCCGCCGCCGCCGGTGCCCCGGCGCCGGAGCCGCGGCGGGAGCGCGTCGCCGCCGCCCCCCTCGAGAGGCGCGTCCGCATCTCCGACACGCTCGCTGAGGCCGACCCCGAAGTCCTCCGGTTCATGCAGCACATCGTCACGCTCAGCGACCCCTTCTTTGAAGGGCGCAGCGCCGACACCAAGGGCAACCGCAGGGCCGCCGACTACATCGAATCGCACCTGGCCCGACTGGGGCTGGCGCCCGTGTTCGCGACGGATGCGTCGACCGTCGCCTCGTCGTTCCGCCAGCCGCTCACGGTGCCGGGCGATGTGAGCGTCGAGCGCGCCGCCCTCGCCTGGCGCCACGGACCGTCCGAAGCCACGCTCGTCGAGGGGACCGACTTCAACGCCCTGGGGTTCAGCGGCTCCGGTCAGGCCCGCGGCCCGTGCGTCTTCGTGGGCTACTCCGTCCCGGAAGGGCCAGAGGGCTACCACTCCTACCCCACCGACCCGGACCTGACGGGCAAGATCGCGGTCATGCTGCGCTGGGAGCCGATGGACGAACAGGGGCGCAGCCGCTGGAGCGGGAATGCGCAGTGGAGCCGCCACGCGGGGCTGGTGGAGAAGGTCGGCGCCGCGGTCGAGCGCGGGGCCGCGGGGGTGATTGTCATCAACCCGCCCGGCACCAGCACCCCGCGCGACGAGGCGCTCGCCACACCCCGGGAGACCCGCTTCGGCGCCCCCGCGGGCGTGCCGGTCGTGATGATGTCGCAGGACGCCGCCGAGCGATTCCTGCGAGCCGCCGACCCTCAGGGGCGTTCGCTGATGGACCTGCGCCGGGTGGCCGACGAATCCGGGCGCATCGTCGGGCTGCGGGAAGAGGTCGAGGTGGCAATCGAAGTCGAGATGGAGCGCGAGCGTCTGGGCACCGACAATGTCGGCGCCGTCCTGCGCGGGCGCGGCGCACTGGCCGATCGGTTCATCATTATCGGCGCCCACTACGACCATGTGGGCTACGGCTTCGTTGGCGGCGCGCGCCCGGCGAATGTCGGCGCCCTCCACCCGGGCGCCGACGACAACGCCTCCGGCACCGCCGCCATTCTCAAACTCGCCCGCGCCCTCGCCGCTTCGCCGAATCGCCCGAAGCGCAGCATCCTCTTCAACTTCGTCACCGCCGAGGAATACGGCCTGCTCGGCTCGAAGTATT
>DOJA01000160.1:6387-6690 GCA_003511945.1 Phycisphaerales bacterium
ATGATCAACCTCGACATGATCGGACGCGTCCAGAAGAACGCCATCGAGGTCTACGGGACGGGCACCGCCGAGGGGTTCAACGAGATCCTCCGCCCCGCGTTCGACCGCTCCGGCTTCGACATCAAGCGCACGCCCAGCGGCGTGGGACCCTCCGACCACTCCGTCTTTCATCGCGCGGGGCTGCCGGTCCTCCACTTCTTCTCCGGCTCGCACCCCGACTACCACCAGCCCTCGGACACCTTCGAGAAGGTGAACTACGAAGACGGCGTGCGCCTCGTCGCCCTCATCGCCGATGTCGCCCAG
>DOJA01000160.1:6799-7217 GCA_003511945.1 Phycisphaerales bacterium
CACTCGCCACCCGCCCCGAAGGGCTCGCGTATGTCCGCACCGAGGGGATGCGCTCCACGGGCCCCGGGCGGGCCGGCGCCAGGGTCCGCCTGGGCATCATGCCCGGCGACTACGACGACTCGCAGCCCGGCGTGCTCGTCGGGGGCGTCACCCCCGACACCAGCGCCGCCCTCGCGGGCCTTCGTCCGGGCGACCGCATCGTCCGCTGGGGCGGCACAGACCTGAAGGATGTCCGCGACATGATGGGACGACTCGGCCGGCACAAGCCCGGTGATGCGGTCAAACTGGTCGTGGTCAGGGACGGGGCCGAGGTCACCCTCCCTGTCACCCTGCTGGCGCCCGACGCGGCGCGGTGAGCCCCGGATCACGCATCCCCAGCGAGACGAAGGCCGCCGCGCGGATGCGGCAGGCGTCGCAT
>DOJA01000160.1:7279-7990 GCA_003511945.1 Phycisphaerales bacterium
TAACGCCCCCGCCGCAGGGCGCGCCGTCTTTCGCAGGGTCGTAGCACGAGGAAGTCAGCCCGAAGTCCACCCCCAGCTCGAGCCCGCGCTGAACGATCCGACGTTTGGTGAAGTGCAGGAGCGGCGCGCGCACGCTGGGGCCGCGCCCCTCCACCCCCGCCCGGGTGGCCAGGTCCGCCAGGCGCTGGAACGCCTCCACGAACCGCGGGCGACAGTCGGGATACCCCGAGTAGTCCACCGCGTTGACCCCGATGAACACCCCCCGCGCCCCCAGCACCTCCGCCAGCGCCAGCGCGTAGGACAGGAACACCGTGTTCCGCGCCGGCACATAGGTGATCGGGACGCCCGACGGGTGCGCGCCCTCGTCGTGGAGAGCGCCCGACTTGGGCACCGGGGTGTCCGTGGTCAGCGCCGATCCCCCGAACGCCCGCAGGTCGATCGTCACCACGCGGTGCGACACCGCCCCGAGCTGCCCCGCCACCCGACGGGCGGCGTCGATCTCCACCGCGTGGCGCTGGCCGTANNCCGAGAGCAGGACGACGGCGCGGGTGGGGCTGGCGACCGGCGGGACGCTCTGGCTCATCGAGAACCAGAATACGCCCCGGTGTGCTCCCGTTTGCGTTCCGCCGGGTTCCGCCTATTCTTTCCCCCCTGCCCGGCGCCTCGGCGCCGGAGTTCACCCTGAGCCCGGGTGGCGGAACTGGCAGACGC
>DOJA01000160.1:8112-12402 GCA_003511945.1 Phycisphaerales bacterium
AATTGGCAGACGCGCCAGCTTGAGGTGCTGGTCCCAGCAATGGGGTGGAGGTTCGAGTCCTCTCTCGGGCATTGGAGCGCCTCGTCTGCACGCTACGCATGCAGACGAGTTGAGAAGGGGTAGAGCGGCAGGCGGGTGAATCGCCCGCCTTGGGAGCCAAGGCACGGGGACCGGACGCGTTGCCGTGTTGGCCGATGACCGGTGCTGACCCCTCCGGGGTCGATCGACCCGCAGCACCCTGACCGCATCCGCACTTGCTGCGGATCCACCGCCGCGCCGGCTCACGGGCTGTCCTCGTTCACCAGCGCGTGCAGCGCGCGGCGGACGATCTTGCCCGTCGGGTTCCGGGGCAGGTGCGCCACCACCCGGATCTCGCGGGGCACCTTGTACCCCGCCAGCCGCTCCCGGCACCACGAGCGCAGCGACGCCTCGTCGAACGACGCCCCCTCCTTCAGTTCCACCCACGCCCAGGGCAGTTCGCCCCGGACCTCGTCGCGCACGCCGATCACCCCCGACGCCGCCACGGACGGGTGCGCGTTCAGCACCTCCTCGATCTCGCGCGGGAAGACATTCTCGCCCCCGACGATGATCATCTCCTTCAGCCGCCCGGTGATGGACAGTCGCCCGCGCTCGTCCAGGCGCCCGATGTCCCCCGTGCGGAACCAGCCCTCGTCGTCGAAGACCTGCGCCGTCAGGTCCGGCAGCCGGTAGTAGCCCCGCATCACATTCGGCCCCTTGATGCGGACCTCGCCCTCCTCGTTCACGCCCATCGCGGCGCCCGTCGAGGGATCGACGATCCGCTCCAGCACCCCCGGCAGGGGCGGCCCCACCGAGTGCGCCGCGTGGTCCCGGGGCATGCACCAGTTCGTCACCGGGCTCGTCTCGGTGAGCCCGTACCCCTCATTGATCGTCACGCCCAGGCGCTCCCGGAAGGCCCCCGCCACCGCGTCGGGCAATGGCTCGCCCCCGGAGACCGCGAACCGCAGCGACGCGAAGTCCGCCGGCCCCGCCGCCTTCACGCTGAGCAGGGCGTTGAACATCGACGGGATGCCCACGAACACCGTCGGGCGGTGCTCCTGGAAGAGCCGCACGATCTTCTGGGGCACGAACCGCGCGGTGAACACGACCCGGGCCCCCACGGTCAGGGGCAGCAGCGTCAGCACCGTCAGCCCGAAGCAGTGGAACTGGGGCAGCACGCCCAGCACGACATCCCCGTCGTTGAACCCCGACCACCGGCGGCACTGATCGATGTTCGCCCGGATGTTCCCGTGCGTCAGTTCCACTCCCTTGGGTTTCCCGCTCGTGCCCGAGGTGTACAGCAGCACCCCCAGGTCGTCCGCACGCGCGAGCGCGGGCCAGCGCACCTCGGGCACGCCCGCGAAGCCCACCTCCTCGAGCGGCAGCATCGTCCGCACCCGGGGCTGGTAGCCCAGGTGCTCGAGCATGGGTCCGGCGGTCAGGATCAGGTCCGTGCCGCAGTCGTCAATGACATACTGCAGTTCATCCCGCGCCAGCAGATAGTTCAACGGCACGACCACCCGCCCCGCGATCCACGCTCCCAGCGCCGCCATCGGGAAGGCCCCGCTGGTGGGGAGCAGCACTCCGATGTGGGGCGATTCGCTGCGCCGCTCGATCTCCGCCGCCAGGTGCAGGGCGCCGACGAGCAGTTCGATCCCGCGCCACGCCCGTCGGTCGTCGACGATCAGCGTCCGCGTCGGGCGCCGGAGCAGGGTCCGGATGATCGGCCAGTGGATGCTCATGCGGTCCGTGGGCGCCTCGGGCCGGGGTTGCCAACCGCGGACCAGCGACGATGATACGGGCTCGCCGAGCCCTCCTTCCCGCGACCGCCCCGACGGAGCCCGCCCGATGTCCACCCGATTCCTCCGCTGTTCCATCCCCGCGCTGTGCGTCGTCGCCGGGCTTCTCGCCGGCTGCGCCGCCAGGGGGCCGGCCTCGTCGAGCGCGGCCCTGTCGCTCTACCAGAGCGCCGACTACGCAGGCGCCTACCGCGAAGCCACCGAGAGCCACCGGCGCACCACCGGCAGCGCCCAGGAGCAGGCGGCCCTCGTCGCCGGGATGTCCGCGTTCGAGCTCAAGCGCTACGACGACGCGGTGAACTGGCTCGACCGCGTGGACCAGAGCCGCGACACCGAGGTCGCCGGGCGGGCCATCGCCACCAAGGGGCTCGTCCACGCCGAGCGGGGGAACTACGCCCTGGCCGCCATCGACCTCTCCAGCGCCGGTCGCCTGCTCAAGGGAGAAGAGTCGGCGCGGGCGTACTACTTCTCCGGGGAGTGCTACACCATCATCGGGCGCCTGGACGCCGCCCAGCGGGCCTACTCCCTCGCCCGGGGCGCGGGCGGGAGCGGGACCATCGCCGGCCAGGCCCGGACGCGTCTGGCCCCCAGCGACTTCACGGTGCAGGTGGGCGCCTTCAGCCAGTGGTCCAACGCGGAGACCGCCTCGCGCGGCGCCCGCGCCCGGACCTCCGCCGTCGGGCTCGAAGCCCCGCGCATCGTCGAATCGCGCGATGTGAACGGGCGCACGATGTACCTCGTGCAGGTCGGCGCCTTCAAGACCAAGCAGCAGGCGCAGGCGGCCCGGGTGCGCCTCGGGGGCGACGCGGTCGTCGTGCCCCTGCGCGAGCCCTGAGACGCTCAGTCCGTCCAGAGCGCCCCGGTGCGCACCGGCGGGTGCCGGGGTACGACCGAAGGTCGTGCCCCGTCGTCGCTGCGCGCAAAGCCCCTGGGCTTATCGGGTGGCATGCTTGCAGCTTGGAGCAAGCAGGTGGTTCCAACCCCAGCCATGCTTGTGCGAGGCCACAAGCATGCCACCCGGAGAAGAGCCCGATGCCGTTGGACCACCAAGGGTCGTGCCCCGTTGCATCGCGCACCACCCCCGGGGCACGCGGCGGACCGCGTACCCCGCCACCCGCCTCCCCTGCTCGGTGGGACGGGCGGCCCGCCCGTCTCTCCCATCCCTCTTCGTGTCATTCGGGGAGCGGCTGTTGGAGCCCCTCGCAGAATGACCGACCCCCTCTGGTGGGACGGGCGGCCCGCCCGTCTCTCCCGTCCCTCTTCGGGTCATCCTGTACGGGGCTCATAGGGCGACTTCGCTCAAATTGCAGCCGGATCGTCGCTCTTCCGGGGTGGAAACGCGTCCGGGCCTTCACTGACGACCCGGAGCGCAACCCTTGTGATCCCGGTGTCCTGGCTGCGAGGCGGGCGATTCCCTCACCCGCCGCTCTACCCCTTCTTGACTCGTCTGCACGCCACGCGTGGAGACGAGATGCTCTAGTCGCTCCAGGGCGGTCCGGTGCGCACCGGCGGCAGCGCCCCCCGCAGCGCCTCCAGCGCCCGGCGCTGCGCCTCGTCGGGCTTGGCGGGCGGGACCACCTTCACCACCGCGTACAGGTCGCCCGTGGCGCCCGAAGCGTCCGTGATCCCCTGCCCGCGCAGTCGGAGCCGGCGTCCGCTGGCGCTGCCCTCAGGGATCGTCACCGTCGCCCGCCCGCGCAGCGTGGGGACCTCGACCGTCGCGCCGAGGGACGCTTCGACAATCGACACCGGCACCTCGACCTCGACATCCAGCCCGTCGCGTGAGAAGTACGGGTGGGGCTCGATGCGCACGGAGAGGATGAGGTCGCCCGGGGCCGCACCGCCCGCGCTGGGCGAGCCCGCCCCCGCGACGCGCAATCGCGTGCCGTCGGACGCCCCGCGCGGGATGCTCACCTCGATCGTCTGTGTCGTGCCGCCGCGCCGGACGCGGAGGGTGTGCGTCCCGCCCAGCGCCGCCGTCATGAACTCGACGGGCAGTTCCTGGGCGATGTCGCGTCCCTTGGCGGGCTTGGACCGCGCCCGCGCCTGCGCCCCGAACGGCCCGCCCGCACGCCCCGCGCCGGCGGGTCCTCCAAAGATCTCCTCGAACATCGAGCCCACATCGAAGTCGCCGAACTCTCCGGACGCCGGCTGTCCCGCGACATTCGTCCAGGTGTATGTTCCCCCGGGTCCCCCGCCGCCCCCACGGCGCGCGCCTGCGGATCCGGGGGGGCCGCCCGGGCCGAAGGGCGACGGCCCCGCGTGCCCCCAGCGGTCGTAGTGCTTGCGCTTCTCCGCGTCCGAGAGCGTGTCGTAGGCCTCCTGCACCTCGTTGAACCGGGCGCCCGCTTCGGGCGACTTGTTCACATCGGGGTGGTACTGGCGCGCCAGTTTCCGGTACGCGGCCCGGATGTCATCGGCGCTCGCCGACCGCGAGACGCCCAGCACCGCGTAGTAGTCGCGCTTCTCGCTC
>DOJA01000160.1:12600-12877 GCA_003511945.1 Phycisphaerales bacterium
CCAGCCCCGGGCGAGCGACGATCTCGCTCCAACTTGCGTGAAGTCGCTCTAGGTCTGGCGCGCGCGTCCGAGGCGGTCGACCACCCCGCGCGCGGCGCCTTCCTGACCCGCCACCCCGCGCAGGTCCAGCACCGCGTGACCGGAGTAGCCCGACACGCCCACCGCCACAGCGAACGCCAGCAGGTCCAGCCGCCCCGTTCCCGGCGCCACCCGCCCGGTGCTCGACAGGTCGCTCAGGCGCACACTCGCCAGGCGCCCCCCCCCCCAGAACCGGCCC
>DOJA01000159.1:0-545 GCA_003511945.1 Phycisphaerales bacterium
CTCGCGCAGCTCCACCAGCTCCGGGGGCGCGTGGGGCGGGGGAGAAAGAAGTCCGTGTGCGCGCTGATCTGCCGCGCTGAAGAACCCCTCAGCCGCGAGGCCGCCGCGCGGCTGAAGGTCATGGTGGACTCCGACGACGGGTTCGCCATCGCCGAGCGCGACCTGGAGATCCGAGGCCCTGGCGAGGTCATCGGCGCCCGCCAGTCGGGGGCCGCCCCGTTCCGCCTCGCGGAGTTCCCCCGCGATATCGAACTCCTGATGCTCGCCCGGCGCGACGCGCAGGCGTGGGTCGAGCGCTCGCCCGAACTCCAAGCCCCCGAGGAGGCCCTCCTCCGCGCCCGCCTCATGAAGTCCCACGGCGAGTCCCTCGGGCTGGCCGACATCGCCTGACGCGAGGCACCGTCGAAACCCGGGTTCGCGGGGGGACGAGTTCTTTAACGCGCCGAGGCGCATCCTCGTCCGTATCGGCCCGAGTTCCATCGGTGAGCGGCGCGAATCACCGGCCCGCAGGGCCAAGGATCGTAGCCACGGGTGGAGATCGCCCC
>DOJA01000159.1:656-5863 GCA_003511945.1 Phycisphaerales bacterium
CGGGGCGGAGGAGCGATTGTCGTGGTGCCGCGCTCCACGGGTTCCGCCCGCCTTCGGCGGCCTCCACCCGCGGCTACGGTCCGTGGCCCTGCGGGCCAGCAAGTCTCAGAAGCGGGTGCGTGGGCTGCTACTTCACAGCATCTCATCCAGAGGCGGAAGTCGTTCGGAACACAATTCAAACCGGGGTCCCGGTGGGACGAGTTGATCGAACCCACGCGGGGCTCGCTCGTCCGAACTGGCCCGAGTTCCGTCGGCGGCTCGCCTGAGTTCACTCCATGCGGACGCCTTGTGCGTCATTCTTCTTTTCGGCACAATGCGCCGCGTGGAACTCTCGTCCCTCCATGAACGCATGAAGGCCGCCGCCGGCAGCATGACCTTCCGCGCCCTGGCCGAGGTCACGGGCCAGAACGCCGAGACCGTCCGCCGCTACATGCAGGGGCAGGCGCCCAGCGTCGAGTTCCTCGCGGCCCTGTGCCGCCGATTCGATCTCTCGGCGCAGTGGCTCATCTCCGGGCGCGGGCCGATGAAGAACGCCGACGCCCGCGCCCACGCCCTCCGTGAGGCGAACCCATCGGAACTCCTCAGCGCCATCGCCGAGGCCCTCGAACGGCTCACCGAACGCGTTGATAGAATCGAACTCTTTGTCCAGCGGCTGGAAGCGCGCCTCCGTCACCACGGCGCCGCCGACCGCTCGCCCGGAGGCGCCAGTGGCCCGGAGGAAGCCAGAGCCCACACCCCCCACCCCACACACGCCTCCCCCAGCGTCGCCCGGGGCGCATCCCGAGACGACGGGCCTGATCCCGGAGCCGGACGAGTCCGATTCGTCGCCGACGCTCTCGCCCAACGACCACCTGCGGATGCTCGTTGAACTGCTCCGCCTCGCAGGCGGCGGAGGGGCCGAGTTGCTGCGCCGATGGGGCGCGGCCCTCATGGCTGTCCCCGGTCCCGAGCGCGAGGCGCTGGTCGAGGAGGTCGAACGCCGCGTCGCGCAGGCCTACAGCGCCCCGACCGACGCGCCCGCGACGCACGCCACGGAAGAACGGTTGCTGAACCTCGTCGCCCCGCCCCGCGTCGTCGACGATCACACCGAGCAGGTCGTCCGGACCTTCGCGGTCCTGCCCGAGCCCCGCCAGCGCGCCGTGCCCAAGCGCCGGACCCGGCGCGGCGGCTGAGCCCCATGCACCACGGCGCCCGCGACAACAGTGCCCTCGCCGCGATCCTCAGCGAGACCGCGAAACTCATGGAGATCCTCGGCGCTGACCGCTTCAAGGTCATCGCCACCGACCGCGCCGCCCGCGCCGCCGACGCTTCGCACGACAACCTCTGCGCCATCGCCACCGAGCCCGACGGACGCAAGCGGCTCATGGCCATCGAGGGCATCGGCGCCAAGATCGCCGACAAGATCATCGAGTTTGCGCAGACCGGCGACTTCCAGGAGCACCGCGAACTGCTGGCCGCCGTCCCCAGGGGGCTCCTCGAACTTCTCGCCATCCCCGGGCTGGGGCCTAAGACCGTCAAGGCCATCTGGGAGACCACGGGGGTGACCGACCTGGAAGGGCTCCGACGCATCATTGCCGACGCGTCGATCCTGTCGGTCCCCCGCATGGGCGCCAAGACGGTCAAGAACATCAGCGACGCGATCGAGTTCGCCGCCCGGTCATCCCAGCGGATTCCGCTGGGCGTCGCGCTGCCCATCGCCGAGTCGATCGTCGCGCGCATGGCGTCGGCCCCGGGCGTCACCTCGTGCCACTACGCCGGCTCTCTCCGGCGCGGGCGCGAGACCATCGGCGACATCGACATCCTCGCCTGCACCACCGACCCCGACAGCGCCCACCGCGCCTTCACCTCGATGCCCGGCATCGACAAGGTCCTCGCCAGCGGCGGTGGAAAGTCCTCCGTGCGCATGACCGTCGAGGGCACCGCGCTCCAGGCCGACCTGCGCGTCGTTCCGGCAGAGAGCGCCGGGGCCGCCATGATGTACTTCACCGGCTCCAAGGAGCACAATGTGCGCCTCCGCGAGCGAGCGCTCAAACGCGGCCTGACCCTCAACGAGTACGGGCTCTACCCCAACGACGATGACCCCTCGCCCCCCCACCACCGCGGGCTGACGCCCATCGCCTCGCGCGACGAGCCGGCCATCTACAAGGCACTCGGGCTCCGCTGGGTGCCCCCCGAGCGCCGCGAGGACCTGCCGATCGACGAACTCGACCGGGAGCAGGCCGCGGGCGGGCTGATCGAACTCGCCGACATCCGCGCCGAACTGCACGCCCACACCACCGCCTCCGACGGCGCCCTGTCCATCATCGAACTCGCCCGCGCCGCCAAGGCCCGCGGCTTCCACACCATCGCGGTCACAGACCACTCCCAATCCTCCGCCATCGCGGGGGGGCTGAAGCCCGACGCGCTGCGCCGGCACATCGCCGCGGTCCGCGAGGCGAACGCGCACAACCTGGGAATCACCATCCTCGCCGGGAGCGAGGTCGACATCCTCGCGGACGGCTCGCTCGACTACGACGACGACCTGCTCGCCGCCCTGGACATCGTGGTCGCCTCGCCCCACGCGTCGCTCAAGCAGGAGCCCGGCGTCGCCACCGAGCGCCTGCTCCGCGCGATCCGCCACCCGCTCGTCCACATCATCGGCCACCCCACCGGGCGCCTGATCAACCGGCGCGAGGGGCTGAGCCCGGACATGCCCACGCTGGTCGCCGCCGCCCTCGAGCACCGGACGGCCCTGGAGATCAACGCCAACTGGCAGCGCCTCGACCTGCGCGACGCCCATGTCTTCCTCGCGGCCCGCACCTGGAGTCCCGAGGATCACGACGCCCCCGGCTGCCTCGTCACCATCGATTGCGATGTCCACGCCCCCGCCGACTTCGACCAGCTCCGCTTCGGCGTGCTCACCGCCCGGCGCGGCGGGCTGCGTCCTGCGATGTGCCCCAACACCTGGCCCGCCCCCCGGCTCCACGCCTGGCTGAAGTCCAAGCGGCCCTGAGTACACTCAGCCCATGGCCCCAAAGCCCGCCCGCGCCGCGCCGTCCAGGCCCCCCGAGGACGACTTCGAGATCTTCGAGCCCCTGTGCGCTGTCTTCCGTCGCCACCTGAAGTCGCTGGGCCAGAAGTACACGCCCGAGCGCGCCCAGGTGCTCGACACGCTGATGCGACTCGACGACCTCTTCGAGGCCGAGGCCCTGCAGGCCGCCCTCAGGCAGCAGGGACGGCGCGTGAGCAAGGCCACGATCTACCGCACCATCAAACTGCTCCAGGACGCCGGCATCATCCAGAAGGTCCTGTACGACGCCGACGCCGAGCAGGCCCACTACCAGCTCGCCTACGGGCGCAAGCCGCGCGACCTGGTCATCCGCCTCGACACGAAAGAGGTCATCACCGTCGAAGTGCCCGAGTTGATCGCGCTCCGCGACGCCGTCTGCCGACGCCTGGGCCTCCGCGCCGCCGGGCACCGATTCCAGGTCTATGCCACCGCGTAGCACTTCGTCCGCCGCGGCGGACGAGCTGAGGAGGGGAGACCGGCGAGCGACAGGATCGCCCGCCTCCGGAGGGGAGACCAGGGCCTGACGACCCTGCTGTGCCCGGACCGGAGCCGCTCTCTGACATGTGGTCAGTCGCCGGCCTCCAGGTCCGAGTCCTGGATCTCCCGCGAGATCCGGTACTCGCCCGCGAACCACCGTCCCAGGTCCGCCATGCGGCAGCGCTGCGAACAGAACGGAGCCGTGGGGAAGTCCGACGCGATCGCCTTCCCGCAGGTCCGGCAGCGCGGCCCGGTCGTGGGCAACATGGGCTCGGGGCGCGGTTCCATCATGAGAAGTCTACGCCCCGCCCCCGGGGCCAACGCACCGTGACCCGGCGCGATTCCTCCCCCGCGTGCTCCAGCAGAACCTCGAACCGCTCACCCGGCGGGGGCAGGATTGCCCCCGCGCGCTCGGCCCACTCGACCGCCAGCACCGCGCCGCCCGCCGCCAGCGCATCCCATCCGGCCCACTCCAGCTCCTCGGCGCTGCGCACGCGATAGGCGTCGATGTGGACCAGTTCCGCGACCCCTTGCGAGCCGTCGCAGGCGTAATGGTTCGCCAGCACGAAGGTCGGGCTGCTGACCAGAGTGGAATCCGCCCCCAGCGCCGCCGCCAGCCCGCGCACGAAGCGGGTCTTCCCCGCGCCCAGTTCGCCCCGCAGGGCGACGACATCCCCCGGGCGCAGCGCCGCCGCGAGCCGCGCCGCCAGCGCGGCGGTCTGGCCCTCGCCGTGCGTCGTCACGCTGTGCGCGCGCTCGCTCATCCCGCGTGGTCCCAGCCCAGCTCGCGCGCATCAATCTGTCCGACTTGCGTACGCACCACGCACCCGGCGCCGGCGACGACCCGTCCGACCCGCGTCACGCGCACGGCGGTGGGCATCACCGCCCCGTTCGGCGCGGTGAACAGCAGTTCGTAGTCCTCGCCCTCGCTCGCCGCCTCGCGCCAGCCCGCGACGCCCTCGTGGCGCGGGATCTGCCCCGCCTCGAGTTCGATCCGCACGCCCGACGCCTCCGCGATCCGCCCCGCGTCCCGCCCCAGACCGTCGGAGAGGTCGATCATCGCGTGCAGGCCGCGCCCGAGCGCGTCCGCCAGCGCCCGCGCCTCCCTCACGCGGGGCTCGAACGACAGGTGGCGCCCCGAGGCCAGCGAACCCCCCAGCGCGCCCGTCACGAACACGCCATCTCCCGCGCGCGCTCCCGAGCGCCGCACCGCGCCCCGCGCGGCGTGGGGAGCGCCGATCAACGTCACCGTCAGCACGAGAGGTCCATCGCCCGTCGCGATGTCCCCTCCCACCAGCGGGCAGCCCCAGTGCGCCGACCAATGCGCCATCCGCTCGAACAGTTCGTCCCCCCCCGCAAAACCGCGCGGCAGGCACCCCGTCGCCAGCGCTGCCACCGGCGCGCCCGCCATCGCCGCGATGTCCGACACACTCCGCGCCACCGCCTTGCGCGCGATCAGATCAACGGGCGTCGACGCCGGATCGAAGTGGCGCCCGCCGACGAGTTGGTCCACGGTCAGCAGTGTCGCCCCCTGCAGTTCCACGACCGCGCAGTCATCCCCCGGCCCCAGGACCACCGGCCCCCGCCCGTGCAGGCCCCGCGAGCGCTCCGCGATCAATCTCAGCAGTTCCGCCTCGCGCATGCAGAACGGAGTGTATTCGTCCCCAGTCCCCAGTCCCCA
>DOJA01000141.1 GCA_003511945.1 Phycisphaerales bacterium
GGGTCGGGCGCGTTCGCCCCCGGGGGAGTGGGGGGGAGGGTGGGGGCGTGATCGGGGCGGGACTTCCCCTGCACCTCCGCCCGCGCCTCTCTCGGCGTGCCCGCGGCGACGGCCCACCGCTCCAGCGCCCACTTGGAGGCCAGCCATCCAGGCCCCAGCGCGACGATCGCCAGCCCCAGCATCGTCAGGTCCGAGCGGCGCCCATTCATGCGGCTTTGATCGGCCGCCCCGCCGGGGGGGCTTCAGTCAGCCGAGGTTCACATACTCCGACCAGGGCTTGATCTCCAGGTCCTCCACCCGGACCCGGGTGAGCGCCTCCGCCAGGCGCTGGGCGATCTGGCGGTTGGTCACCAGCGGCACATTGTGATCGACCGCCGTCCGTCGGATGGCGTACCCGTTGGTCAGCTCCTCGACCTGTGCGCTCTTGGGGATGTTGATCACCAGGTCGATCTTGCCCTCCTTGATGTAGTCCACCGCCGTCACGGCGGCCTCCTTGTCCAGGGGCCAGTGCACGCTGACCGCGGGGATGTCGTTGTCCACCAGGAACCGGGCGGTCCCGGAGGTGGCGTAGAAGGTGATCCCCAGCCGGTGCAGCGCCTTGGCCGCGGGCAGCAGTTCGGCCTTGCTCTCGATCGACCCGGCGCTCAGGAGGATCGACCTCACCGGGAACCGGTAGCCCACGCTGATGAGCGATTTGAGGAACGCTTCGTAGAAGTCCTCGCCCAGGCACCCCACCTCGCCGGTGGACGCCATCTCGACGCCCAGCGTGGGGTCGGCGCCGTCGAGGCGCGTGAAGGAGAACTGCGACGCCTTCACGCCCACATGGTTGAACTCGAACACCGCCTTGTCGATCTTCTCCACGGGCTCGTCGACGATCACCCGCGTGGCGATGTCGATGAAGTTCTGCCCGATGACCTTGGAGACGAACGGGAACGATCGTGACGCACGGAGGTTGCACTCGATGACCTTCACGGCGTTGTTCTTGGCGATGAACTGGATGTTGAACGGCCCGTCGATGCGCAGGCGGGCCGCGATCGCCCGCGCGCTCTTCTTCATCTGGCGCATCGTCTCGAGGTAGGTCCGCTGGGCCGGGAAGACGAGCGTCGCGTCGCCCGAATGAACGCCCGCGTTCTCGACATGCTCGCTGATGGCGTAGACGACGATGTCGCCGTCCTTCGCCACCGCGTCGAACTCGATCTCCTTGGCGTTCTCCTCGAACTTGCTCATCACCACCGGGTGCTCTGGGGAGAGCAGGGTGGCCTGCTTCAGGTAGCGGACCAGCTCGTCGTCGTTCAGCGCCACCGCCATGGCCGCCCCGCTCAGCACATACGACGGGCGGATCAGCACGGGGTACCCGACGCCGCGCGCGAACGCCAGCGCCTCGTCCAGCGAGGTCAGCTCCTGCCACAGCGGCTGGTCGATCCCCAGTTCGTCCAGCAGACTGCTGAAGCGGTGGCGGTTCTCGGCGGCGTCGATGCTCTCGGGGCTCGTCCCCAGCACGCGCACCCCGGCCCGCTCCAGCTTCATCGCCAGGTTGTTGGGCGTCTGCCCGCCCATCGAGATGACCACCCCCTTGAAGGGCATCATCCCGAAGATCTCCCGCACCGTCTCCAGCCGGATCTCGTCGAAGAACAGCCGGTCGAACTCGTCGTAGTCGGTGCTCACCGTCTCGGGGTTGCAGTTGAGCATGACGGTGTGGCGCCCCAGCCGGCGCAGCGCCATGCCCGCGTTCACGCAGCACCAGTCGAACTCCACCGAGCACCCGATCCGGTACGCCCCCGAGCCCAGGATCAGCACCGAGTCCGCGTCCTCGAAGTGGACATCGTCCTCGACCCCGTGGTAGGTCAGGTAGAGGTAGTTCGTCTTCGCCGGGAACTCCCCCGCCAGGGTGTCGATCTGCTTGACGAACGGGCGCACGCCCAGCTCGTGCCGCCGACGGAACACCTCGTCCTCGCCCGCGCCGGTCAGCACGCCGAGCTGCTCGTCGCTGTACCCCGCGGTCTTGGCCTCGCGCATCGCCTCGGCGTTCATCCCGGGCAGCCCGCCCGAGGCCCGGACGCGGGCGCCGATGCGCACGATCCGCTCCATCTTCCGCAGGAACCAGCGGTCGATGTGGCTCAGCGCGTGGATCCGGTCCACGCTCCACCCCTTCTGCAGCGCCAGGGCGACCGCGAAGATCCGGTGCTCGGTCGGCTGGGCCAGCTCCTGCTCCAGGTCAGCGAAGGCGAACAGCCCGTCCGCGTTGGCCACCAGCCCGCGCGCGCCGGTCTCGATCATCCGAAGGCCCTTCTGCAGCGCCTCCTCGAAGGTCCGCCCGATCGCCATCACCTCGCCCACGGACTTCATCGCCGAGCCGATCTGGCGCGACACCCGCCGGAACTTCCGCAGGTCCCAGCGCGGGATCTTCACGATCACATAGTCGAGCGCCGGCTCGAAGAACGCCCTGGTCACCTTCGTGATCGCGTTGGGCAGTTCGTGCAGCCCGTAGCCCAGCGCCAGCTTCGCCGCCACGAACGCCAGCGGGTACCCCGTCGCCTTGCTCGCCAGCGCGCTCGAGCGGCTCAGGCGGGCGTTCACCTCGATGATCCGGTACTCCCCCGTCCGGGGCGAGAGCGCGTACTGGATGTTGCACTCTCCCACGATCCCCAGGTGCCGGATCACCCGGATCGCCACCTCCCGCAGCCGGTGGTACTCCTCGTTGCTCAGCGTCTGGCTCGGCGCGACGACGATGCTCTCGCCCGTGTGGATGCCCAGCGGGTCCAGGTTCTCCATGTTGCACACGGTGACGCAGTTGTCGAAGCGGTCGCGCACGACCTCGTACTCGACCTCCTTCCACCCCTCCAGGTACTCCTCGATCAGCACCTGGGCCGTGTAGGAGAGCGCCCGCTCCACCCGCTGTCTCAGCGTCTTCTCGTCCCGGCACAGCCCCGACCCCAGCCCGCCCAGCGCGTAGGCGATCCGCATCATGATCGGGTACCCGAGCCCCGACGCGATCTCCACCGCCTCCTCGACGCTCCCTGCGCCCTTGCTCCGCGGGGCCAGGGCGCCCACCTCGTTCAGCCGATCCACGAACCGCTCGCGGTCCTCCGTGTCGATGATCGTCTGCACCGGCGTTCCCAGGACGCGCACGCCGTGCTTGGCCAGCACACCCGTCCGGTGCAGCGCCAGCCCGCAGTTCAGCGCCGTCTGGCCGCCGAACGAGAGCAGGATCCCGTCCGGCTTCTCCCGCTCGATCACCCGCTCCACGAACAGCGGCGTGACCGGCAGGAAGTACACCCGGTCCGCCAGGTGGTCGCTGGTCTGGATCGTCGCGATGTTCGGGTTGATGAGGACCGTCGTGATCCCCTCTTCCTTCAGCGCCTTGATCGCCTGGCTGCCCGAGTAGTCAAACTCGCCCGCCTCGCCGATCTTCAGCGCGCTGCTGCCCAGGATCACGACCTTCTTCACCGTTTCACGCAAGGGAGTGCTCCTCGATCCACCACAGAGTCACCGAGACACAGAGGAGCAGACTAGATCGGACGCAGATGGGAAAGCGCTCACCGGAGCGCACCCACACGCCCCCGTCGTCCGACGCGCGCCCCCGCTCTTCTGGTCTGATCTCCGATCTCACTCTCCGTGCCTCCGTGCCTCCGTGGTTCATCCGTCCAGACTGTCCACGAACTCATCAAACAAGTGCGCCGTGTCCACCGGCCCCGGGTTCGCCTCGGGATGGAACTGCACGCTGCGGAACCGTCCCGACGAGTGCCGGATCCCCTCGTTGGTCCCGTCGTTGAGGTTCTCGTACCAGGGCGACCATCCCTTGGGGAGCGTGCCGGAGTCCACCGCGAACCCGTGGTTCTGGCTCGTGAGCGCGCACCGGTGCGTGCCCACCTCGATCACCGGCTGGTTCTGGCCGCGATGGCCGTACTTCAGTTTGAAGGTCTTCGCCCCGATCGCCAGAGCCAGCAGCTGGTTGCCCAGGCACACGCCCATCGTGGGAGTTCCCCGCTCGATCGCCCCCCGGACCTGCGCGATGGTCGGCGCATAGGTCGTCGGGTCCCCCGGCCCGTTGCTCAGCATCACCCCGTCCAGCCGCTCCGACGAGAGGTCAAAGTCCCACGGGACGCGCAGCACCTCCAGCCCCCGCGCCAGCAGCGACCGCGCGATGTTGTGCTTGCACCCGCAGTCCACCAGCGCCACCCGCCCGCCATCGTTCCCAGCGCCCAGCAGCACCGGCTTCTTCACGCTGACCAGCGGCCCGACCGTCATGTGATTCGGGTCGAACATGTCGACCGGCTCACCATCCACGACCAGCCGCCCCAGCATCGAGCCCCGCTCGCGCAGGCGCTTGGTCAGCGCCCGGGTGTCGACGCCCGTGATCGCCGAGATCCCCTCCCGGTCGAGCCACTCCGCCAGACTCCGCGAGGCCTCCCAGTGGCTGAATGCCTCCGAGTAGTCGGCGACCACCAGCCCGCGCGCGTGGATCTTCCACGACTCGAGGCGCGCCTCCATCCCGTCGGCGTCGGACTCACCGCCGGGCACGCCGTAGTTCCCGACCAGCGGGTAGGTGCAGACGATGATCTGCCCGAAGTACGACGGATCCGTCAGCGTCTCGGGGTACCCGACCATGCCGGTGGTGAAGACGACCTCGCCGGAGGTCGAGGCGCGTCGTCCGAACGAGCGTCCCTCGAAGACCGTCCCGTCCTCCAGTTCCAACCTGGCCCGCACCGCGACCGGCGGCGGTTCCAAAGCAACAGCGTGACTCGTGGGCAAGCAGTCCTCCTCCAGAACAGTTTCGGCGGGTTCCCGGGTGAGCACTTCGACCGGGCGCAAGCCCAGTTCGGTCAGCCTGGTGGTCATGGGCGGGCCTCCGCAACCCTTGGGGCGCCCGGGCGGCTGCCGGGCTTGTCGACGGGGACTCCGGCAAGGTGCGCGGGCAGCGCGTCCGCGGGCCAGGTCTCAAAGTTGAGGGCCGTCAGCGCAAAGAACGGGACCGGCGGCCTGAACCCGCCGCGGCTGCGGTCCGCGATCGCCGCGATCCCCGCCACCGTCGCGCCCGCCCCTGTCACCAGCGGCGCCACCTCCATCACGCTGCCCCCGGTCGTCACGACATCCTCCGCCAGCAGGACGCGTTCCCCCGGCGCGAGCGCGAACCCGCGCCGCAGGGCGAACTTCCCCTCCGCCCCGCGCTCCGCGAACAGCGACCGCACCGGCGCCC
>DOJA01000352.1 GCA_003511945.1 Phycisphaerales bacterium
GCGCCCACCCCCGCCGCGCTTGTCGCCGCCGACGGTGTTGACGGGGGCCTTCATGCCCTCGCCGGACTTCTTGGCGGGCATGAACGCCTTGCCCTTCTCGAGCATCTCATCGACCTGGCTCAGGGCGATGGGGATCCCACGGAGGGTGGCGATAGCGTCCTTGGACTGGAGCAGCCGCAGCCCGGCCATGGTGGCCTTGGCGAGGTTCTTCTTGTTGGTGGAGCCGTACGCCTTGGTGAGGCAGTCGGTCACGCCGACCAGCTCGAGCACCGCGCGGACGGTCGCGCCCGCGACGACGCCCGTCCCGGGCGAGGCCGGGATGAGGCGGACGATCGAGGAGGAGTAGCGCCCCTCGACGGTGTGTGGGATGGTCCCGCCGTTGAGGGTGACGCGGGCGAGGGTCTTCTTTCCCTCCTTCTGCGCCTTCTCGATGGCCGGGGGCACCTCGTTGGCCTTGGCGTAGCCGAGCGAGACCCGCCCGCGCCGATCGCCGACCGCGACGAGCGCGCCGAAGGAGAAGCGCTTGCCGCCCTTGACGGTCGCGGCGCTGCGGAACACGCCGATGGTCGTGCTCTCAAGACCGCCCGAATCTTCGATGAACTCAGCCATTGCAGCCCGTGTCCTCGTGCGTCGGCCCCGGCGCCGACCGATGTGTGCCCGTCGTCAGAACGAAAGCCCCGCGCCCCGCGCGCTGTCGGCCAGCGCCTTCACGCGCCCGTGGTACCTGAACCCGCCCCGGTCGAACGCCACCTGCCTGATGCCCAGCGCCAGCGCCCGGGCGGCGATGGCCTTGCCCACCGCAGCGGCGGCGGAGGCGTTGCCGGTCTTCTCCGTCACCCCGTCCACCTTCTCCCGCGTCGAGGCGGCGCACAGCGTCTTGCCCGCCATGTCGTCGATCACCTGCGCGTAGATGTGATTCAGCGAACGGTACACCGCCAGGCGGGGCCTGTCCGGCCCGCCCTCCAGGCGCTTGCGAAGCCCCGTGCGACGGCGCCCGCGACGGATCGACTTGTTCTTCTGCTTGTCCATGATGATTGCTCGCCCCGCTGGTGCGGGCAGCCGGTGACGCCGGATCAGGCGCCGACCTGCTTGCCCTCCTTGCGACGGATGACCTCGTTCACATACTTCACGCCCTTGCCGTTGTAGGGCTCGGGCTTGCGCTTGGCGCGGATGTCGGCGGCGAACTGGCCCACCAGCTGCTTGTCCGGCCCCGCGATCTTCACGAACTGCTTGTCCACCGTGACATCCAGGCCCGTCGGGATCGCCAGGCGGATCGTGTTGGCGAAGCCCAGCTTCAGGTCGATGTTCCGCCCGTTCACCGTGGCCTGGAACCCGACGCCCACGACCTCGAGCGTCTTCTCGTAGCCCTTGGTCACGCCGCCGATCATGTTGTTCAGCAGCGCGCGGGTCGTGCCCCAGTAGGCCCTGGCCCCGCCGGAGGCCTCGTGCCCGGGCACGATCGAGACGCTGAGCGAGCGGGCGCCCTCATCCCACGCCACGCCCACCTCCGGGCGGTGCGTGAACTTGAGCGACTTGCTGCCCGAGGAGAGCGTGACCTCGCGCCCCTTGAGCTCGACCTTCACATTCGCGGGGACCGCGATCGGCTTTTTTCCCAGTCGGGACATCGTTCATCAATCCTTCCGAGCTTCCGGGGGGGGGCTCCGGGCCACCCTCTGCCCGTCGACCTCTCCTTAGCGCTCCATTCTTCTCAGCGTTCCGTTCTGCTCACGCCTGCTAATAAACAGTCGCCAGCAGCTCGCCGCCGACCTTCTTCTCCCGGCAGCGCCGGTCGCTCATCACCCCCGACGAGGTGGACACGATGCTGATGCCCAGCCCCTGCATCACGCGGGGCAACTGCTCCACGCGACGATAGACCCGGCGCCCGGGCGTCGACTCCCGCTTGAGGTTGTTCAGGATGGTCTCCCCGCGCGGACCGTACCGCAGCCGAACGCGGATCTGGCCCTGGCGGCCGTCCTCGATGGTCTCGAAGCCCTCGATGTAGCCCTCGTCCTTCAACGCCTCCGCGATCCCGCGGCAGACCTTGCTGTTGAGGCACATTACGGACTTGTCGCGGTTCCGCGCGGCGTTGCGGATCCGCGTGAGCATGTCGGCAACCGGGTCGCTCATCGTCATAGTCGCTGTCTCGCTTCCGAAGGGGCCGTCCCGCCCCGCTGTCGTCCGTTTTCCGTCGTTCGAAGCAGTCCTCTGTTCACCACGAGGCCTTGCGCATCCCCGGGATCTTGCCCTCCAGGGCCAGCTTCCGCAGCATGATGCGGCTGATCCGGAACTTGCGGTACACGCCCCGGGCGCGCCCGGTGAGTTCGCACCGGCGCACCGTGCGGGTGCTGAACTTGGGTGTCCTGGCGCTCTTGGCGGCCTGGGCCTTGGTCGTCATCGGTCGATCGTCCTTCGTCTGGCTGATGGGCTCAGCGGTTGCGTCCCTCGCCCGGCTTGCGGAAGGGCATCCCCAGCTCCTCCAGCACCATCCGGCTCTTCTTGGGGTCCGAGTTCGAGAACACGATGTTGATGTTCATCCCGTGGGAGAAGTTCACCGCCGCCATGTCGATCTCCGGGAACACGCCCTGCTCGTTGAGCCCCAGCGTGTAGTTCCCGTTCTTGTCAAAGGCGGAGGTGGAGACCCCGCGGAAGTCCTTGATGCGGGGCACCGCCAGGTTGATGAGCCGGTCCAGGAAGTGCCACATGCGCTCGCGCCGGACCGTGACCATGGCGCTGGTCTCGGCCCCCTCGCGGACCTTGAAGTTCGACACGCTCTTCTTCGCCCGGATCACGATGGGCTTCTGCCCGGTGATCTTGTTGAGCGTCGTGAGCACCGTGTCCTTCACATTGGCCGGGAGCTTGTTGTTCTCGAGGTGGCGTCCCATGTTGACGCTGACCACGATCTTCTCCAGCCGCGGGCGGGCCATCGGGTTCTTCAGCCCGAACTGCTCGCCCACCCTGGACGCCACCTCGGAGCGGTACCGCTCCTTGAGGCGCGCGGGGGCGGGCGGGCCGCTCTCGACGGGCTCGGCGTGCTTCTGCTTGTCCTGCTTCTTGGCCATGGTCTTCACTCACCGTGCCGGCGCCGGGGCCGGGCGTGTCATCACTTCTTGGCGGTCTTCGCCTTCCTGGACTTCGCCTTGGCGCCGCGCACGACGCCCAGTTCCTTTACCACCTTGCCCCCGCGGACCGCGACACGGACCTTCGAGCCGTCGCTCTTGGCCTCGAACCGCACGCGGGCCGGCCTGCCCTCGACCGCGGGGCTCACATTGCTCAGGTGGAACGAGCGATCGACCGTCACCTGCCCGCCCTGGGGCGTCAGGCGGGTGGGCTTGAGGTTCTTGGTGATCCCCTCAATCCCCGGTCCCTTGACGATCACGCGGTCCTGCTTGGTCAGGATGCGCACCACCGTGCCGACTTCGCCCCGGAAGTCGCCCGAGCGGATGAACACCTCGTCGCCTTTTCGGATGTGCCTGGGCATCAGAGGACCTCCGTCGCGAGCGAGACGATCTTCATGTACCCCTGGTCGCGGAGCTCGCGGGCCACCGCCCCGAAGATGCGGGTTCCCCGCGGGTTGCCGTCGGCCCCGATGAGCACGACCGCGTTCTTGTCGAACCGGACATAGGACCCGTCGCTCCGGCGCGTAGGGTACTTCGTCCGGACCACGATGGCCTTGACGACATCGCCCGCCTTGACCTCGGCGCCGGGGATGGCCTTCTTGACGCTGCACACCACCTTGTCGCCCACCGTCGCGGTGCGCCGGGTGAACTTGCCGCGTCCGGTGGAGTTCCCCAGCACGCGGATGATGTACGCGATCTTCGCGCCGGAGTTGTCCGCGACATCGCAACGGGTTTCTGCCTGGATCATCGCTGCACTCTTCGTTCACGCCGCCCGGTCGGTCCCGGGGAGGCGAAGCGTTCCGCCTTCGTTGTTCCGCTCATCATTCCTGCGGCGCCCGGGCCACGACCCGGACCAGCCGCCACGACTTGGTCTTGCTCATCGGGCGGCACGGCGCCACCTCCACCGTGTCGCCCGTGCGCGAGTCGTTCGTCTCGTCGTGCACATGCAGCACGGTCCGCTGCTGCAGGTACTTGCCGTACTTGGGGTGCTTGGCCGACGACTGCACGACCACCTTGCGGGTCTTGTCGCGCTGGTCCGTCGCCACCACGCCCACGCGGGCGCCCTGGATCTTGCTTGTCTGGGCCTGCTGGCTCATGCCTTCGCTCCGCTCGCCTTGGTCTGCCTCAGGACGCGGGCCCGCTGCTCGGTCTTGAGCCGCGCCACATCGCGCCGCACCTTCTTGAACTGGCTGGGGTCCTCGATCTTCTCCGTCACGGTCTGGCAGCGGAGGTCGTAGAGCCGGCGCGACAGGCGCACCAGCTCCGTGTCGATCTCCTCGCCCGTCAGTTTGTGCACTTCAACGCCCTTCATCGCTCGCTCCTGCGCCCGCACCGGGCTGCCCGCTCACACCGACAGACGACGCCCCACGAACCGGCACCGGATCGGCATCTTCATCGCCACCCGCACCAGCGCCTGCTTGGCGACATCCTCGCTCACGCCCGCCAGCTCGAACAGCACCGTCCCCGGGCGCACCCGGGCCGCCCAGTACTCCACATCCGCCTTGCCCGTGCCCATTCGGGTCTCCAAGGGCTTCTTGGAGATGGGCTTGTCCGGAAAGATCCGGA
>DOJA01000143.1:0-3150 GCA_003511945.1 Phycisphaerales bacterium
CCCGAGCCACCCCCCGCGCCACCCCCCGCGCCTCCGCCGGGGCGGCCACCACCAGCAGCCAGCGCCGGGACGGATCGATCGGTGGCAGAACCGGCGCGCGCATGGCCCCACGGTACCCGGCGTTCATGGTTGGCGGCCGTCGCCCGTCGCGCGTACCGTTTGGCCCGTGAGCCCCCCGACCGTGGTCACCATCGGCACCTTCGACGGCGTCCACAGCGGGCACGCCGCCCTGATCCGGCGGGCTCGTCAGTTCGCCGGCCCGGACGGGCAGGTCGTGGCCATGGCCTTCGACCCCCACCCCGCCAGCGTGCTCCGCCCCTCCACCGCCCCGGGGCGCCTGACGACCCTTCCGGAGCGCTCCCGCCTGCTCCGCGCCGCCGGTGCCGACGCGGTCGAGCGCCTTGAGCCCACGCCGGAGCTGCTGGGGTTGTCCCCCGACCAGTTCATCGAGCGCGTCCTGCGCGATCATCACCCCGTCGCGTTCGTCGAAGGCCCGGACTTCCGCTTCGGCCACGCCCGCGCCGGCTCGGTGCAGACACTGGCGGAGATCGCCTCCCGGCGCGGCGCGCGGGTCGAGGTCGTCCCGCCCGTCGAGGCCGCCCTGGAGGATCAGACCCTCGTCACCTGCTCCAGCACGATCACGCGCTGGCTCCTCGAGCGCGGGCGGGTGTCCGACGCCGCCCGCGTGCTGGGGCGCCCCTACGAGCTCTGCGGGGGCGTCGTTCGGGGCGATCGGCGCGGGCGCGAGATCGGCTTCCCCACCGCCAACCTCGACACACCCCTCCTGCTCCCCGCCGACGGCGTGTACGCGGGCGTCGCGACGCTCGAAGACCGTCGCTCGTTCCCCGCGGCGGTGCATATCGGCCCGCGCGCGACCTTCAACGACGCCCGGCCCACGGTCGAAGCGCACATCCTCGCCTGGTCCGGCCCCATCGCCGAGGGCGGGCCGGAATACGGCTGGCCCTTGCGACTGTCGCTCATCGCCTGGCTCCGGGGCCAGGCCCGCTTCGAGTCCGTCCCGGCGCTGGTCGCCCAGATCGAGCGCGATGTCGCGCGCACCCGTGAGGTGCTCGCCGATGCGCAGGCCCCCCTCCCCGTCGCGATGCAGGAGGCGTCCGCGTGAACAAGCGCCACGACCCCGGCCACGGCGCTCCGCCCCTGGCGGCGCCCTACGAGAGCAACGCTTCGATCGCCGAAGTCGCTGACCGTCTCCGGCACGCCGGCGCCGTCGCGGTGCTCACGCACTCCAAGCCCGATGGAGACGCGGTCGGCTCCACCATGGCGCTCGTCCGCACGCTCCGCCTGCTGGGCAAGCAGGCCCAGGGCGTGTTCATCCCGCCCTGGAACCCGCGCCTCGAGCCCATCGTCCTGGACACCCCGGTTGTCCATGTCCGCCACGGGTGCTTCGACCACCCGCCCCTGGCGAACGCCGACTGCGTGGCCATCGTCGACACCGGCTCCTGGAACCAGGTCTCCGACGCCCGCGCCTGGCTCGCGCCGCGGCGCGAGGACTGCATCGTCATCGATCACCACGCCCACGGCGACGCCGACATCGCCGGCGTCCGCCACATCGACGCCCGCGCCTGCGCCGCCGCCGAACTCGTCGCCCGCGTGTGCAAGGACCTCCTGGGGCTCGGCTCCTTCACCGGCTTCCCTCCCGACATCGCCGAGCCCCTGTACCTCGGGCTCGCCACCGACACCGGCTGGTTCCGCCACTCCAATGTCACTTCGGGAGCGCTGCGCCTCGCGGCCGACTTCATCGACTGCGGCGTGGACCACAACCGGCTCTACCGCCTCATCGAGCAGAGCGACTCCCCGCGCCGTCTGCGCCTCCTCCGGCGCGCGCTGGAGCGCCTGGAACTCATCGACGACGACCGCATCGCCATCATCGCCCTCGACCGCCACGCCATCGACGAGTGCCAGGCGACCCAGGACGAACTGGGCGGGCTGACCGACCTGCCCCAGACGGTCGGCTCCGTCCGCGCCGTCGCGGTGCTCACCGAACTCGAGCCCGGGCTCACGAAGGTGTCGATGCGGAGCAAGGCGGTCGATCCGCCCGAGTCGCCCGTCGATGTGAACCGCGTCGCGCAGACGCTGGGGGGCGGCGGGCACCTCCACGCGGCGGGCGCGAAGGTCCACGCGCCCATCGACGAAGCCAAGCGCCGCGCGATCGAGGCCCTGCGCCGGGGGATGCGCCCGTGAGCGAGCGCCCGCCCCGGGACGGCGCGCCGCTCCGGCGCGAACGGGCGTCCCGCCCCGGCGCGGGCCAGACCTTCAAGAAGCCCCCGCTCCGCCTGTTCACCACCACCCTGTGGGAGTACCCCAGCCAGCACTACGGCTCGGGCATGCAGGGCGACAAGAACTACGCCGGCGCTACCCCTTCATGGGTGATCTGGCAGCTCCTCCAGCGCTACACGCGCGAGAAGGACCTCGTCGTCGACCCCATGTGCGGCTCGGGCACCACGCTGGATGTGGCCCGCGACCTCAAGCGCCGCGCGCTCGGTTACGACCTGGCGCCGCGCCGCGAGGACATCTTCCGCGCCGACGCCCGGCGTCTGCCCCTGGAGGACGAGAAGGCCGACTTCGTCTTCATCGACCCGCCCTACTCGACCCACATCGACTACTCCGACGATCCCAAGTGCATCGGCAAGCTCGACGCCTCGGGCGACGACGGGGGCGCGGCGTACTACGGCGCGATGAAACAGGTGATCGGCGAGATGCACCGCATCCTCCGCCCGCGGCGCTACGCGGGGCTGTATGTGAGCGACTCCTTCAAGAAGAAGCGCACCCCAGACCAGCCGGGCTTCGAGCCCATCGGCTTTGAACTCTTCGCGATGCTCCGCGAGCGGTTCACGCCCGTGGACATCGTGTGCGTCGTGCGCCACAACGCGAAGCTGCAGAAGGGCAACTGGCGCAAGGCCGCCGAAGAGGGGAACTTCTTCCTGCGGGGCTTCAACTACCTCTTCATCATGAAGAAGGTGTGATGCCCCGCGCCGGAGAGAGAAGTGCCCGGCGCCGCTCGCGCAGCGCCGGGCCGAAGGGATCTGAGAGCGTTGACGAACCATCGGCCGATCAGAGCAAGAGCCGGCCCGACGCGCAGAGCGGATCGAATCCGGGGACTTGCCTATCAAGGCGGGCGATTCACTCGCC
>DOJA01000143.1:3181-3662 GCA_003511945.1 Phycisphaerales bacterium
TCTACCCCTTCTCAACTCGTCCGTACGCTCCGCGTGCGGACGAAGTGCCTCAGCCGCAGCAGCCGCCGCCGGCGCAGCAGGACTCCGCCTTCGCGGGGTCCTGGGTCTGCTCGGCGCTGGCGCAGCAACTGCAGCAATCGCAGCCGGGGCCGCACTCGCAGCCGGGGCAGGCGTCGCACGGGCAGGCCTCGCAGCAATCGCAGCAGGCGCCGCGGGACTGGCTCGCGGACGAAGCAGGGGTCGATCCGGCGCAGCACAACGAGGCGGCGCTGGTCAGAAGAATCGCGCAACAACGGAACATGATCGTCTTCCTTCTCGGCCCGATCGGGCCGCGTGTGAGTGATGGAACGGTCGTCCAGCGGAAGGGCGGGCGCTCGAACGACGAGCGCCTGTCTCGCCCGACCGGGGCGACGAACGGGCCCTCCGGGGGTCCTCCGGGGGTCCGGGGGTCCGGGGGTCCGGGGGCCGGGGGGGCCGGGCG
>DOJA01000263.1:0-7350 GCA_003511945.1 Phycisphaerales bacterium
TTTCGGGTTTCGGGTTTCGGGTGCCTGATGCCTGATGCCTGATGCCTGATGCCTGATGCCTGATGCCTGACTTGGTGAGCGAACCCTGCCTTGGGTCCTAGAATGTCGATTCCTCGGCCGGCGGGACCTTCCGGGCCGGCGTGAACACGAAGGAGCAGGGTTCCATGGCGATCCGTGTGGGCATCAACGGGTTCGGGCGCATCGGGCGGCTGGTCTACCGGCTGGGAGTGGAGAAGGGCATCGAGTTCGTTGCGGTGAACGACCTCGTCCCGGCGGACAACCTGGCGTACCTCCTCAAGTACGACACCATGCACGGTCGCTTCAAGGTCGGCGGCAGGCCCGCCGAGCTCTCGGCCACCGAGACCTCCTTCACCGTCAACGGCACTCTCACCAGGACCCTGGCCGAGAAGGACCCCGCCAAGCTGCCCTGGAAGGATCTGGGCGTGCAGTATGTGCTCGAGAGCACGGGGCTGTTCACCGACTTTGAGAAGGCGTCGCTCCATGTGCAGGCGGGGGCCAGGCGGGTGGTGATCTCGGCGCCGACCAAGGCCGAGCCGGCGCAGGTGCCCACGCTCTGCCTGGGCGTGAACCACGAGAAGTTCGACGCCTCCAGGCACACGATCGTCAGCAACGCCTCCTGCACCACGAACTGCCTGGCGCCGGTGGCCAAGGTCATCAACGACTCGTTCGGGCTCGAAGAAGGGCTGATGACGACGGTCCACGCGGCCACCGCGACGCAGCCGACGCAGGACGGCCCCTCCAAGAAGGACTGGCGCGGCGGGCGGAACGCCTACATGAACATCATCCCCGCCAGCACCGGGGCCGCCAAGGCGGTCACCCTGTGCATCCCGGAACTGAAGGGCAAACTCACGGGCATGTCGTTCCGCGTGCCGACCGCGGATGTCTCGTGCGTGGACCTGACCTTCCGCACTGCGAAGGACACCTCGCTGGCCGACATCAACGCCGCGATGAAGAAGGCGAGCGAGGGCTCGATGAAGGGCGTGCTGGGCTATACGGAGGAAGAGGTCGTCTCGAGCGACTTTGTGGGCGATCCGCACTCCTCGATCTACGACGCGAAGGCGGGGATCGAGCTGAACAGGCGGTTCTTCAAGATCGTCTCGTGGTACGACAACGAGGCCGGCTACGCGAACCGGTGCGTGGACCTGATCAGGTACATCGCGGCCAAGGACGGGGTGGCGTGACGCGCAGGGCCTGACTCGCCCACGCGGCCCGGAACCCTTCCGGAACCCAACCATGACGCCCGGAGCGGGCGCGCGCCGGCCCGATAGCCGCGTGGAGTGATGGGTCGGGTCCGATGTGTCACCTCAGCCGCGGTGCAGGCGTCAGGAGAGAGTCCACGGGATTGGTCCGGTTCGGGTCGGGCGGAACCCCCACTCGGATCAAGACGAATAGAGCCCCGTGGGTAGCGGCGTGACGGATCCGCCGCGCTCGACGGGCTCCGGGGACCATGATGCCTGGAGGAGAGGGTCCGCGACGGACGGATTCGTGCCCGATGGCCGACAAACGAACCTCACCGGACCCTCACTCGGCTTCGTTGACACTCGACGGAGAGGGGTCTAGTTTCCACGGGCGCAGCGTTCGGACCCCGGAAGTTCGGACCCCGGAAGTTCGGACCCCGGAAGTTCGGACCCCGGAAGGTGTGAGGCGTGATCTGAACAGGCCCGAGCCCAGCGAAGAGTCGAAACTCCCCATGCCGGGCGAGACGACCGGAGGCCGCCTGTCGGTCAGCGACTCCGCGGCGGGGGCGAACCCGTCGGCGGGATCGGGGCCGGCGGACACCTTTCAGCTGGTCACCGGGCAGACGGACCCCGCCGATGAGAGCAAGTCCGGCACTTCCAGCGGCTCCTCCGCGTTCGAGAGCATCCTCGGGCGTCTGGTCGTCGAGCAGGGGCTGGCGACCACCGACGAGGTGACCCTCGCCAAGCGCAAGACCGCCAAGGACGATCCCAACCAGCGCTCTCTGGCGCAGGTGCTGGTCGAGGACGCGATCATCACCGACCGTCAGCTGCAGCGCCTCCGGCGGGCGGCGGACGAGGAGCGCAAGGGCCAGGCGATCTCGGGCTACAAGGTGCTGGAGAAGCTCGGCGCCGGCGCGATGGCGACGGTCTTCAAGGCCCGCCAGCTGTCGCTGGACCGGCTGGTGGCGATCAAGATCCTGCCGCGGAAGTTCTCGGGGAACAAGCAGTTCATCGAGCGCTTCTACGCCGAGGGGCGGGTGGCGGCCCAGCTCAACCATCCGAACATCGTGCAGGCGTACGATGTCGGCCAGTCGGGCGAGTTCCACTACTTCGTCATGGAGTATGTGGAGGGCGGCACGGTCCACGACGCGATCGCCGCGAACAAGCGGTTCAAGGAGAAGGAGGCGGTCGAGATCGCCATCGCGGTGGGCGAGGCGCTGGAGCACGCGCACGACAAGGGGCTGATCCACCGGGATGTGAAGCCCAAGAATGTCATGCTCACCAAGCAGGGCGTGGTGAAGCTGGCCGACCTGGGCCTGGCGCGGGCGATCGACGACAAGGAAGCCGCCATGGCCGAGGCGGGCAAGGCCTACGGGACGCCCTACTACATCTCGCCCGAGCAGATCCGGGGCGAGGTGACGATCGGGCAGCAGGCGGACATCTATTCGCTCGGCGCCACGCTGTACCACATGGTGACGGGGAATGTGCCCTTCAACGGCAAGAACCCGACGGAGGTGATGCAGAAGCACCTCAAGTCGCCGCTGGTCCCGCCGGACCATGTGAACCCGCAGTTGTCGGCGGGGATCAGCGAGGTCATCGAGAAGATGATGGCCAAGAGCCGCAAGGACCGCTACAAGAACTGCGCGGACCTCCTCACGGACCTTCGGGCGGTCAAGAAGGGTGAGCCGCCGCCCTTCGCGCACACCGAGATGCCCGCGTCGGCGATCGCGGCGGTGCTGGAGACCCAGGCCGCCCAGGCGGTCCCGCTCCAGGCGCGACAGGGGACGGGTTCCCCGTTCCAGGATCCCTCGGTGAAGATGCTGGTCTACGGCTTCATCGCCGTTTCGGCGTTCGCGGCGGTGATGACGGTCGTCGCGGTGCTCGGGCTGCTGGGCAAGTAGCCGGCGCGGGGCGGCCCATCTCCATCATTGTCCATCCTCGTCCAGCCGGATCGGACGCGGCGGTACCATGCGCCCGCAGCCCCCGACTCCACACCCGAACCCAAGGAGGCGCCCCGTGGACCTGTACATCGACACCGCCAACCTCGACGAGATCAAGCAGGCCAACGACATGGGCGTGCTCGACGGGGTCACCACCAACCCCTCGCTCATCGCCAAGGAGAAGACCGACTACACCCGGCGCCTCGCGGAGATCTGCGAGGTCGTCGACGGGCCGGTCTCCGCGGAGGTCATCGCCACCGACTTTGAAGGCATGATGAAGGAGGGGCGCCAGCGGGCCAAGATCGCGGACAACATCGTCGTGAAGCTGCCCAGCACGCTCGCGGGGCTCAAGGCGTGCAAGGCCTTCACCAGCGAGGGCATCCGCACGAACCTCACGCTGTGCTTCCAGCCGCTGCAGGCCCTGCTGGTCGCCAAGGCGGGCGCGTTCCTGGTCAGCCCCTTCATCGGGCGGCTCGACGATGTGGGCGAGGAGGGGATGGAGCTGATCCGGCGCATCCGCACCATCTACGACAACTACGGCTACGAGACCAAGCTCCTGGCCGCGTCGATCCGCCACCCCATGCACATCGTCGACTGCGCGCTCGCGGGCGCCGATGTCGTGACCGTGCCGTTCAGCGTGATCCAGCAGATGATGAAGCACCCGCTGACGGACTCGGGGCTGGAGAAGTTCGTGGCCGACTACAAGAAGGCCTTCGGCGGATAGAGAACTTCGCCCGCGGCGGCGGGCCAGTGGAGAAGGGGTAGGACGGCGGGCGAGTGAATCGCCCGCCTCTGAAGGCATCGCGCGGGGATCGAACGCGTCGTGTCTCGCGGGCGCCCGGCCATTGGAAGCCCGGGCGCCCCTTCCCGGCTGACCCCGCTTCGCCCGCGCGCCGAGACGGTTCGAACCCCCCGCGGCGCCGGTTCCCGGATCCCTGCCGGGCCTTCAGTCGATCAGGAATGTGAACTCGATCTCGACCGGCGCGTTGAGCGGCAGGGCCGGCACGCCCACCGCCGCCCGGGCGTGACGACCGGCGTCGCCCATCAGATCGACGAGCAGATCGCTGGCCCCGTTGGCGACCTTGGGCTGATCGCCGAACCCCGGGGGGCACTGCACGAACACCCCCAGCCGGAGCACGCGACGCAGCCGTCCCAGGTCGTGAATCTCGCCCTGGAGGGCGGCCAGGGCGTTCAGGACGCACTGGCGGGCGCACTCCTGGGCGAGCTCGAGGGGCACTTCGTTCGGGATCGATCCGGTGGCCAGAAGGGTTCCGCTTCGGAACGGCAGCTGGCCGCTGACGAAGACGGGAGAGCCGCTGGCGACGACCACCGCCGGGATGTAAGAGGCGACCGGCTTTGGCGCGGGCGGAAGGGTGAGCCCCCGGGCTTGGAGGCGGCTGAGGAGGTCGGGCACGGTGAATCCTCGTATCTGGTGGGACGGGCGGCCCGCCCGTCTCTGACTTTTCTTCGGCCCCGCCTCCGAGATCGGTCGGCGGGCTGGAACCGGGCGGCGTTGACACCCGTACGGACCGGGGTATCGTACCCCTTGAAGGGGCGGACCTCGTCCCTGGACCCGGAACGGCGGCATACTCGCTCTTATTCTGAATTGTCCGACGATTTCAGTCGTGACTGGGTCAGGGTTTGGGACGCTCGACATCTCGATCTGGGGCGGCTTGCCGAGCCGCGGGCGAGGATCCGGTGCACCGGAGTTCTTTCCTGTCGGCGTGGTGGCTCGTCCCGCCTCACCGTGTCGCGTGCGGACTTATCCCTCACCCATGCCCGGCGTTCACAACGACCCGGGCGACGACTGGAGAATCAGACCATGTTGAAGACTCTGTCTCGGAAGCGAACGGGCGGGTTCACGCTCATCGAGCTGCTCGTCGTGATCGCGATCATCGCGCTGCTGATCGGCATCCTGCTGCCGGCCCTCAGCCGCGCGAGGAAGAACGCCCAGCAGATCAAGTGCGGCACCCAAGTCCGCGGCGTGATGCAGGCCATGCTGAACTGGGCCCAGGACAACAAGAACAAGTTCCCGCTGCCGCAGGAGCTGGACCGAGCCAACCAGACCCTCAGCGACATCAAAACGAAGAACCGGACCGGGAACATCTACTCCCTGCTGGTCTGGAACCAGCTCGTGACGCCGGAACTGCTGATCAGCCCGGCGGAGGTGAACTCTGCCATCGCGGCGCTGAACGATTACGAGTACACGACCCCCCAGGCTGCCGATACCCCGCGGTTTGCGCAGTGGGACCCGCGGTTCAAGGGATCCCCCAAGGACAAGCCGGATGGGGTGAATGCGTCGAACTGGATCTCGTCCGAGATCGGGCACACCTCCTACGCTCACGCTGTTGTCGGCGGCGCCCGGCTCGCGAACTGGGGCAACACCCTGAACGCGTCAGTGCCCATGATCGCGAACCGCGGTCCAGTGTACGACGGGGACAGGACGCCCCAGAACAACGAGGCCTGGACGCTGAAGGGCGCGGGCTCAGGATCCGGAGGCGGCGACCCCGGCGCCGGGTCCGATACCGCCACCGGTATCGGGTCGCAGACGCTCCTCATCCACGGCTCGGACAACACCTGGGAGGGCAATGTGTCCTTCGGCGACGGGCATGTCGAGTTCACGACCGAACCCGATCCGGAGACCGCCACCTTCGTAGACCGCACCCAGTCTGGGTCTGGCGCGACCGAGCCCATCAGCCAGCGGGACAATATCTTTGTGGACGAGAAGAACGAGGGCTCGAGCACGGCGACGGACGCCGCCGGCGCGGGGCGGCGCAACGCCTACCTTCGGATCTGGAAGAAGGGCATCGATTCGGACAAGGCATTCGACGCCGCGCAGCACCTGACCGCCGGTCAGAATGCGGGCTATGTGTGGGTTGACGGCGAGATCTGATCGCCTGAGCGATGATTCACGCGGGGTTCGGTCGTGACCGGCCGGACCCCGATTCCTGATTCCCCACGGAGACTCCCATGCGCACGACATCGCCCAAGAAGTCCGGGTTCACACTGATCGAGCTTCTCGTGGTCATTTCCATCATCGCGCTGCTCATCGGGCTGCTGCTCCCCGCGCTCGGCCGGGCCCGTAAGGTCGCCCAGCAAGCGAAGGACGGCACGCAGGTCCGCGGCCTTCACCAGGGCTGCGTCTCCTGGGCCCAGAACAACAACGAGCGGTACCCGCTCCCCGCAGTCGCCGACAAGCGCAACCGCACCGAGAAGGCCCAGCAGGGGGCCAGCGGGGCCAGCAAGAACCGCACAGGGAATGTGCTTTCCCTCATGATCTTCAACAAGGTCATCAGCCCCGAGCTGTGCGTCAGCCCCGCCGAGGCCAACCCGCTCATTCGTTCGATGACGGAGGAGGAGTACCAGTACAAGAACCCCGACAACACGGAGGCCCATCTTGACGGAAAGCCGTGGGAGGCCCTGTATGACCCGACTTTCAAGGGCTCTCCGATCGACGCGCAGGTGACGGCGGACACCAACATCAACGACGGAAACAACTCCTACGCCCACATCCCGCTCTTCGAGGCGCGCCTCGCCTCCTGGTCGAGCGTCAATCAGAGCGCGACAGTCCCGATCTTTGCCAACCGTGGGCCGGTGTTCGACTCCAGCTCGAACCCCGCCCGGGGCGGGGCCGGCGCGGAGTGGAAGCTCGCCAAGAGCCGCTTCGGCCAGGAGTCCGAGACCCTGCTCATCCACGGCGGCAAGGACAGCTGGGAAGGCAATGTCGTCTACAACGACGGGCACATCGCCTTTGAGAACTCCGTGACCCCCAAGCAGCTCTCGATCAGCGGCCAGGTCAACGACCAGAGCGGAACCCGCAAGAAGTTCTCTGACAATCTCTTCTTCGACGAGACCGAAGACTTCACCGGCGCCAACGGCAACGACGCGGTCCCGCTCCGAACCAACGCGTTCATGAGAATCTGGCACCGCGGGCTGCCCGATGTCCTCACCTACACCGGGGCCGGCACCGTGACCTACACCGCCAACATGCTCGGCGGGGCCGACGGCGGGTCCAACAAGACCTGGGTCTGGGTCGACGGTCAGGTGAAGTAAGGCCTGCCCTCGGCTGAACCCCGCGATCCTCCGCGCCGACGGGCCTCCCCGTCGGCGTTTTTCGTTCCCCGGGCCGGCCTTGCTGCGGACCCATGCGCGCCGCCTGGAGCACTTCGTCTGCACGCGTGGCGTGCAGACGAGTCAAGAAGGGGTAGAGC
>DOJA01000263.1:7453-16822 GCA_003511945.1 Phycisphaerales bacterium
AATCGCCCGCCTTGGAAGGCAAGGCGCCGGGATCAGCAGACTTGGGCTCCGGGTCGTCAGCGGAGTCCCGGACGCCTTTCCAGCCCCGGGCGAGCGACGATCACGGTCCAACTTGAGTGCAACCGCTCTCGCTCTACACTGACCCCCGCCATGGCCGGACGCACGGTGTACATCGAGACCTTCGGGTGCCAGATGAACGAGCTGGACTCCGAGCTCGTCTCCGGCCAGCTCCGCGCGTTGGGCTACGCCTTCACCGAGGAGCCCGACCGCGCCGATGTGGTGCTGTACAACACCTGCTCGGTGCGTGACCACGCGGAGCAGAAGGTCCGCTCGCGGCTGGGCGAGCTGCGCGAGCGCCGCGCGTCGGACCCGGGGCTGGTCGTCGGGGTGCTGGGGTGCATGGCCGAGCGCGACGGGCGGGACATGATCGCCCGGTTCCCGGTGATCGATGTGCTGTGCGGGCCGGGCGAGCTGGACAAACTGCCGGCGCTGCTCGACAACGCCGTGCGCACGCGCGGGGCGATCGTGTCCGATCCGGATTCGGCCCGCGAGCGGTTCGTGGCCCTCCAGGGCGGGGCGTCGCGCCGGAGCGCCACGCTCGCTGCTGCCGCGGACAGTCTCGAACTGCTCGACCTCTCCCGCGCCGTCTCGCCGGACGATCACTCGGGGTCGGCGTATGTCCGAATCACCCGCGGCTGCAACAAGTTCTGCACCTACTGCGTCGTGCCCCACACCCGCGGCGCGGAGGTCCACCGCCCGCCCGACCACATCGTCGACGAGTGCAAGCGGCTGGCGGACGCGGGGGTCGTCGAAGTGACGCTCCTGGGGCAGACGGTGAACCACTACCGCTTCGAGCACGGGGCCGTCGTGACGATGGGGGGCATCGTGCAGCCGCAGAAGGGGCGGGCGTACGCGGGCGGGCACCGGCGAGACCCCTTCGAGGGTGAGCGGGTGACGACCTTCGCGGGGCTGCTGCGCCGGATCCACGAGGAAGCGCCGGGCATCGCCCGCCTGCGGTTCGTGACCTCCTACCCGCGCGACTTTGGCGACGATGTGCTCGAGGTGATCCGCGATTCGCCCCGGATCTGCCGCTACCTGCATGTGCCGGCGCAGAGCGGGTCGGACGCGGTGCTGGCGCGGATGAACCGTGGCTACACGGTCGGGGAGTACCTGGAGTTCATCGACCGCGCGCGGGGTGTGCTCGACGAGCCGGAGAAGGGGCGCCCGCTGAGCATCGCGGGGGACATCATCGCGGGGTTCTGCGCCGAGACCGAGGACGACCATCGCGCGACCGCGGCCCTGTTGCGCCGGGTGCGCTACAAGAACTGCTTCATCTTCCGCTACTCGCCCCGCCCGGGGACGGCGGCGTTCGACCGGCTCGCCGACGATGTGCCGGAGGAGGACAAGCGCCGGCGCGTGAACGAACTGCTGGCGCTGCAGCAGTCGATCTCGGACGAGGTGAGCCGCGAGCAGGTGGGGCGGGAGTTCGAGGTCTTCGTGCAGGGCGTCAGCGCGCACGAGGCCAAGCGGGAGCCGTCGCGCGGGCGCGTCCCCCTGACCGTGGGCGGGCGCGCCTCGGAGCGGGAGGCGTCGGCCCCGGTGGTGCAACTGAGCGCCCGGACCGAGGGGGACCTGATCGTCGTGTTTGATTGCCCCGCCGGGCGTTCGGGCGCTGAACTGGTGGGGTCGCTCGTCCGGGTGAAGATCACCGCCGCGCGGGGTCTGACGCTCTTCGGAGTGCTTCCGTAGAGACGGCGTGGGCGGCGAATCCGAACATCGACCGACCGCAGCGCTCGAAAATCGGTCCGGTGTGTGAAATGACGCCCACTATCGGACCACTCGTCTTGCTCGGGGCCGGAAAATGTGTAGTCTGGTCTTGCCGGATTCTCAGCACAGGGGGTCCGGCGGCAGACCGGTTCATGCACAGGGTCGAATCGGCTGTTCATCCGAGGAGAGATCGTCCCTCCGCACAAGGGGCGAAAGAGGAGTCAGCACATGCGCCTGCACTGCGCGGTCACGGTCGGCGTCGCGTTGGCCTCGGCCAGCGGGGCCGCTTTCGGCGGAGTCCTGTTCACTTACGAAGATCCCAACGCCAAGAACCAGGAGTTCCGGGTCTTTGCCCCGCAGAAGCAGGGCGACAACGGCACGATCCAGTTCGACTCGGAGCAGGTGCTGCGCCTGCGGATCGACGCATCCGAGGAGCAGCCCGGCGCGGTTGTTGAGGTCGACGCGCGGCTGTCCTTCATCGACATGATCGTCGGCCCGGCCAGCCAGGTGGGCAACTCGCTCATCGGTCAGAGCGCGGGGCGGTTCGAGTTCCGCACCGCCGACGAGGACAACGAGCTGATCATCGCGGGCGAGTTCGAGGACGGCGTGCTGCTCACGCTGTTCGACGCCGGCTCCCAGCAGACCGCGATGAACGAGGCGGGCGGGACGCTGGTGCTCACCCCCGGGCCTGCGCTCTTCACCATCCTGCTCGAGCAGGCGGACTACGCGCTGCCCGGCATCGATCCGAACGGTCCGTCCAGCGCCGCGTGGGGGCTGGCGAACATCGACGAGATCAACCCCAGTTCGCTCCTCGGTGAGGGGCCCGGGCGCTACTTCCCCGACTTCGACGCCGACAGCGCCTTCGTCGGTCGTTTCGAAGTGCCCGCGCCGGGCGCCGTCGTGCTGACGGGGCTGAGCGGGCTTGCGCTCGTCGCTCGGCGTCGTCGCTGAAGCGAGTCAATCCCAGCCGCTGACATCCCCCAGCGCCCGGCGTCACGATGGCCCGGGCGCTGTCTTTTTCTGCGACGGGTGCCGCCCGAGCGCCGAACGGGCTCGCGGGATCAACCGCGGGAGCGGACGATCAGCACCACGACGCCAAGGATGGCGAGGGCGAGGAGGACCGCAGCGAGGATCTTCCACGGGCTGTAGGGGCGCTCGCCCTGGATCTCGCCGGTGCGGGCGTTGACAAGGAAGCGGTAGGACTTGTTGCGGTAGCGGTAGGCGTTCAGCCAGACGGGCAGCAGGACATGCTTGAAGCGGATCGCGCTCCGCGTGGTGCTCATCGAGTTGATGCGCTGCTCGTCGCCCCCGATGTCGGCCTGAACGGCGGCGGTGATGGTGGGCTGCATGATGCGGACGGCGCGTTCGAAGCCGGCGGCGAGGTCGACGCTGTAGCACTCGGCGGAGAACCCGCTGAGGTAGTCGTCGGCGTAGGGGACGAGGGCCTGCAGGTCCCAGGGCTCCAGCCGGCGCGCGTGCGGCTCCGGGAGTGATTCGGCGGCGAGGACGAGGACATCGTTGAAGTGGTTGAAGACGGACCCGGCGCGGGGCGACCATCGGACCCGGCGTTCATTGCGGATGCGACTCACAGATCGGCCGTTGATTCTGGTGGTGTAGGGGACGCTGACGGTGTAGGCGTCGCCGCGCTGGCCCGTGTACTGGGTCGTGGCGTCGCAGTCGAAGGTCCAGAAGGGGACATACATGCCGACCAGGCGCCCGTCGTGTCGGACGCGTCGTTTCAGGTCGCTGGGCGCGAACCAGAGGGCGCCCATCCACTGGTTGAACAGGTCCTCGGCCTGGCGCCGCGTGGTGGCGAAGGGGAGGAGGGCGTTGGGCTTGATCTGGGTGCGGGCCTTGGCGGTAGCGACGATGTTTGAGCCGCAGAAGGGGCAGCGGAGGGCGGTGCGGTTGCCTTGCTCGTGGGTCTCGGCGCCGCAGGCGTCGCATCGGATGACCATGTGCTCCTGGCGCGGGGCGTCGAGCCCGAGGGCGGCGACGGCGGCGCGGAAGTCGAGCTCCTCGACAGGGCTCTCCGGCTGAGGGGCTGGATTCGTGTGGGCGCAGTGCGGGCAGACCAGGGCCTGCGCGCCCGGGCTGAAGGCGAGGGTGGCGCCGCATTGCGCGCAGGGGAAGCGCCGCTCGGTGATCGTCGGGGGGACGGGATCGGTCACCGGGCGCCCGGCGGGATCGGTGGCGGGGTCGCGGCGAACATCGACGCGAGCTCGGGGACCTGTGCGGCGGGCGTCCACGCGGACATGCCTGCGCGCCAGACCAAGGTGGCGCCGGTGAGCGCGCCGCTGGTGGCCTGCGCGCGGAGGGCGGCCGGGTCGAAGGGCCCCGCCTGCTGGCCGGTGACGACGATGAAGAAGGCGGCGGCCTGGGGGGGGATGGGGGGCGGCGCCGCCGCGCCGGGCGGGTTGGTCATGGCCTGGCCCATCTGGTTGGCCATGGCGAAGCCCATGCCCATGCCCATGCCGGCGCCGGCGGTGCCGCTGGGGTTCTCGGCGGCGGCCTTCATGGACTCCGCGGTCTGGAACTTGGTGTACGCGTCGAGGTCTCCGATGACGCCCATGCTGGAGCGCTTGTCGAGGGCGGCCTCGACCTCCGGGGGGAGGGAGATGTTCTCGACGAGGAGTTTGTGGAGCTCGAGGCCGTACTGCTCGAACTCGGGGCCGATGCGCGTGGTGATGAACTGCCCGAGCTCGTCGTAGTTGGCGGCGAGGTCGAGCACGGGGATCCGGGACTCGCCCAGGGTGTCGGCGAAGCGGGAGACAATGAAGTTGCGGAGCTGGTTGGAGACCTCGTCGGTGGTGAAGCGTCCCTCGGTGCCGACGATGGTCTTGACGAAGACGCCGGGCTCCTTGACCCGGATGACATAGGTGCCGAAGGCGCGGAGGCGGACGGGGCCGAATTCCGCGTCGCGGAGCATGACGGGGTTCATCGTGCCCCACTTGAGGTCGGTGAAGGCGCGGGTGGCGACGAAGTAGACCTCGGCCTTGAAGGGGCTCTCGAAGCCGTACTTCCAGCCCTGGAGGGTGGAGAGGATGGGCAGGTTCTTGGTCTCGAGGGCGAACATGCCCGGGCGGAAGACATCGGCGATCTGTCCCCGGTCGACGAAGACGGCGGCCTGCCCCTCGCGGACGATGAGCTTGGCGCCGTTCTTGATCTCGTTGTTGTGGCGTTCGAGGCGGTGGACCATCGTGTCGCTGGACTCGTCCAACCACTCAACGATGTCGATGAGTTCGCCGCGCAGTCTGTCCCAGATCGCCATGGGTCACCTCCCACCGTGACGGTAATTCCCAGAGTGTAGGGACCGTCCCGGCGGGGGATTGTTCGGGGACGGTGCGTGGGGTTTCAATCGGCCCGGCCGGGGCGGGCTCGCCCGTTGCGTTCGAGCAGGGCGACAGCAGCGGGGAGGACGATGATCGCAGCGATGAGGCAGGCGCCGGTGCCGACGCCCATCGCGATGCCGAGCGAGCGGAGCCCCTTGTGATGGGCGATGACCAGCGCGCCGAAGCCGATCATGGTGGTCAGCGAGGTCACGACGACGGCGCGACGCGTGGCGCCGAGGTGCGTGCGGGAGCCCGCGCCTTCCTTGAAGCGGTGGAGGATGTGGACGCCTGAATCGACGCTGAGCCCCAGAAGGATCGGGGCGGCGAAGAAGTTGGCGAGGTTGAACGAGACGCCCAGGAGGGCGAGCGCTTCGATCGTCCAGGCCATGCCGACGGCGAGGGGCAGGAGGCAGACGGCGGCGTCGCGGATGCTGCGGAAGTCCAGCAGCAGGACGGTGACGATAAGGGCGAGGGCGAGCAGCGACATGCGGACGAACGCGGCGCCCATCTCCCCGATGGACTCGTAGTGGGTGATGGGCACGCCGGTGACTTCGGGATCGACGCGGCGCATGGCGGCGACGAACTCGCCCATCTTGTCGTAGTCCCACACATCCTCGCGGGGGTGCATCAGGACCGCGAGGCGCCCGGACGGGGCGACGAACTGCTCGCGGACGGCGTCGGGGAGCGCATCGCGGAGGGAGAGCCGGTCGCCCCGGAGCATCTGATCGAGCGATGCGCCGAACTCGGCGAGGTTTGATTCGGCCAGGGCGCGGGCCTTGTCGGGTTCGGAGGTCAGCCGGGCGGCGAGGGCGCCGAGGTCGGCGTGGAGCGCCGCGAGGCGGTCGGCGTGCGCCTGCTCGCCCGCGGCCGCGGCGCCGGCGGCGAGCAGGGCCACCTGCGACGCGACGCGCTCGACGCCGGGGGACTCGAGCGTGGTGAGCGGGGAGTGGCGGGAGGGAGGGCGCGGAGGGTCGGGGAGGGACGCGCGGAGGGCGGTGCGCTCCGGGGTGTCGGGGCGGACGATGTCCAGCGCGCTCCGGACGGCGCCGATGATGGGCTCGCGCCGGGCGCGCTCGATGAGCGCGGGGACATCCTCTGGACGGTCGGCGACCGCGACGCCGAACCAGGTGTTGGCGGCGGAGTCCTGCTGGACGCGGCGCTCCCACGCGACGGACTCGAGGCCCTCGGCCTGGAGCTTGAGGAGGTTCTTCTCGAAGCGCATCGCGCCGGGAGCAAGGAAGAGGCCCGCGGAAGCAAGGGCGGCTGCCGCGAGGACCCACCCGGCGCGGCGCTGCAGGAATCGGTCGATGGCCCGCCGGCGCGGGGTTTCCTCGTACCCCGGCGGGAGGGCGGCGGTCGGGAGGAGCGGGTCGACGAGCACCAGCAGCGCGGGAAGCACCAGGGTCATGGCGCCCATGCACAGGAGGAGCCCGACCCCGGCGATGACGCCCAGCTCGCGCAGTCCCTGGAACGAGGTGAACAGGGCCATCAGGAACACGCCCGCGGAGGTGGCGGCGCCGGTGAGGTTGCCCCGTCCGGCGTGCACGACGGCGGCGTGAATGGCGTCGTGCAGCCCGCGACTGGCGCGGAGTTCGCGGAAGCGGGAGATGACATGCACGCCGTAGTCCATCCCGACACCGATCAGGACGAGCATGAAGACAATCGAGAGGAGGTTGAGCTGCCCGACCAGGAGCGTGGCGGCGCCGTAGGTCCAGGCGGAGGCGATCGCGAGAGAGAGGACCGCCAGCATCGGACGCCAGAACCCGCCCAGGACGAAGATGATGACCCCGGCGCAGCCGACGATGGCGATGGCGCTGGCGCGCATCATGTCGGTGTTGGTGGTGGACATCTCGTCGGCCTGGAGAACGGGCTTGCCGGTGAGCCCGATGGGAACGCCGGGGAACTCGGCGCGGGTGGCGTCGATGGCTTGGCGGATGAGGGCGAGGGGGCCGTCGATGACCCCGAGGGTGGCGTAGTTTTTATTGGGAACGATGGTGATGAAGTGCATGCGCCCGGTGTCGCTGGTGATGAAGCGGGGCGCGAGGGCGTCTTCGGAGAGGGGCGCGACGGCTCGGGCGCTCGCGGAGTCGGGGAGAGCGGCCCCCGCAACAGCCGTGAGGGCGAAGACGGCGGCGGCGCCGAGGCGGTCGCGCTCGCGCGGGTCCATGGCCGCGGCGCGGGAGACGAGCGCGCCGAGGCGGCGCGAGGCGTCTTCGATGATGGCGGCGGCGCCGGCTCCGCCCACGAGCGCGGGGTAGGCGTCGGCGGCGCGGGCGAAGTCGGCGAGCTCGGCGTCGGTCATCGCACGGGTGGCGATGCGGCGCTGCTCCTGCGGGGTGATGGCCGCGAAGACGCCCGGAAGGTCCGGGAGGGCGCGGAGGCGCGCGTCCAGCGCCGCGACGGCGCGTCGGGCTGTGTCGGGGTCGCCCTGGGCGTCGACGACGGCGAAGAGGTGCTCGGTGTCGCCGAACTCGTCCATGAAGCGGGTGAACTGCTTCATGTAGGGGCGATCGGGGGCGATCAGGTCGTTGGTGTCGGCGTTGAGCCGGAGGTTGGCGCGAGCATACAGCGCGCCGGCGAGCGCGAGCAGCGCCGCGACGATCACCACGGTCCGCGGGCGTCGGAGCACAAGGGCGGCGATGGCATGGAGGGCGGCGTCGCGCATGGATCGCCCCGCGTGGGGGAGAGACGAAGATAGAGCACCCGCGCCGGAGCGGCGGGCTCAGCCGGGCGCGTGCTGATCGATAACGGAGCGCAGGTCGAAGGACACGGCACCCTCCCGCGCGGCTCGGCCCATCACTCTACCCGACGCCCCCGCCCGCTTCGGCGGCGGCGACGATGGCGCGGACGCGTTCGGTCCGGGCGCTCAGGGTGGGTTCGTCGGGGGCGCGCAGGGTGATGTGGCCGAGCTTCCGTCCGGCGCGGGGGGACTTCCCGTAGAGGTGGACCGCGGCGCCCGGGACGCGCAGGACCTCGGGCAGGATGGGGGGCGCTCCGATGATGTTCACCATGGCGCTCGGCCCGAGCGCGCCGGTGGCTCCCAAAGGCCAGCCCAGGATGGCGCGGAGGTGGTTCTCGAACTGGCTGCACTCGGCGCCCTCGATGGTCCAGTGGCCGGAGTTGTGGACGCGGCAGGCCATCTCGTTGGCCTTCAGGGCGGCCCCGGAGGACTGGAAGAACTCGATGGTCAGCACGCCGACATACGAGAGCCGGTCGAGGACGCGCCGGGCGTAGTCCTGCGCGAGCTGCTGGAGGGCGGGGCCTGAACCGGGGGGCGTGTCGGGGGCGGGCGCGCGGGAGAGCCGCAGGATGCCGCGCTGGTGCAGGTTCTCGATCAGTGGATAGAACGCGGTCTCGCCCGAGGCCGAGCGCACGGCGATGAGGGAGACCTCGCGCTCGAACTCGACCAGTTCCTCGGCGATGAGCGGGACGGAGCCCAGGGCGCGCCAGGCGGAGGCGAGGGCTTCGGGCTCGCGGAGAACGAGCTGGCCCTTGCCGTCGTAGCCCAAACGCCGCGTCTTGAGGACCGCGGGGAGGCCGACGCGGCGCACGGCGGGTTCGACATCCTCCGGCCCGTCGATGGGCGCGAAGCGCGGCGTGGGGATGTTCAGCTCCGCGAAGAGCGACTTCTCGGCGAGGCGCTCCTGAGCGGCGGCGAGCGCGCCGGCGCCGGGGAAGAACCGCCCAGTGCGCTCGAGGAGAGAGGCCGCGGAGGCGGGAACATTCTCGAACTCGCAGGTGGTGATCGCGGCGCCCTCGCGCAGGCGGGCGATGGCGCCCTCGTTGGAGTAGTCGGCGACGATCAGCTCCCCGATCTCGCCTGCGGGCGCATGGGGGTCGGGGTCGAGGAATCGGCAGCGGACTCCCAGGCGCTGCCCGGCCATCGCGAGCATGCGCCCGAGCTGGCCGCCTCCGAGCACGCCGACGATCACGCGCGCCCCCCGCCCCCGGGAGTGTGGTCGGCGGCGCGGGGGTCGGGGCGGTCGAGCACCGCACGGGCGCGCTCGGCGCGGTCCTTGCGGAGGGCCTCGCCCAGCCGCGGGTCGGAGGGGGCGAGGATGGCGCAGGCGAGCAGGGCGGCGTTCTCGGCGCCGGGCTTGCCGATGGCGAGCGTGCCGACGGGGATGCCCGCGGGCATCTGCACAATGGACAGGAGAGAGTCCATCCCGGAGAGGGCCTTGCTCTCGACAGGGACGCCCAGGACGGGGAGTAGGGTCTTCGATGCGCACATGCCCGGGAGGTGGGCTGCGCCGCCCGCGCCGGCGATGAT
>DOJA01000263.1:16891-17126 GCA_003511945.1 Phycisphaerales bacterium
TGCGGTGGGCGCTGACGACGCGGACCTCGTGCGGGACCGCGAGGCGGTCGAGCGTCTCGGCAGCGTGGCGCAGGGTGTCCCAGTCGGAGGTCGAGCCCATGATGACACCGACGAGGGGCGTCAGGCCCTTCGAACCGTGCTGTGGGGTCATCGCGCGCTCCCTCGGAGCCAGGCGTCGCGCCGGCCCCGACGGGGTGATGCTACCCCGGGCTGCGCCCTTCCGGGGGGTGGGAAC
>DOJA01000145.1:0-225 GCA_003511945.1 Phycisphaerales bacterium
GGAGCCCCTGCACGGGCACGACTGGCGGGTGACGGTGACGGTCGCGGGCGAGACGCTCGACGACGACGGGCTGCTGTGCGATTTCCACACCATCGAGGAAGCGCTGGAGGACATCGTGCGGCCCTTCCACAACCGCAACCTCAACGAGGTGGCCCCCTTCGACCGGCTGAACCCCAGCGCGGAACTGGTGGCGAAGCACATCGCCGAGCGGCTGTCGCGGCTGAT
>DOJA01000145.1:452-14724 GCA_003511945.1 Phycisphaerales bacterium
AGGCGTCGTACCCCGGCACCCAGGCCGAGCGGCTGTCGCGGCTGATGCCCCCCGAGGTGAGCGTGAAGTCGGTGAAGGTGACCGAGGCGCCCAAGTGCTCGGCGGTGTGGCTGGGGTAGGGCGAGCAGCGGGTGCCGTGGTACGGCCAAGCCGTGCCACGGGGTGACCGTCGCGGATCCGCACGGGGCACGACGCGAGGCGTCGTACCCCGGCACCCAGCATGACATCACAGGGCAGGACGCGGCGCAGCGCGACTCGGCGCCCGGCCCTCACAGCCCCTCGCCGAATGACCTACCCCCTCTGGTGGGACAAGCGACCCACCTGTCGCTCCCGCCTTCTCTGAGTCACTCTGTGAGCGGCCCTCAGGAGCGGTCGGCCAGACTGCTCTTCTGAACGAGCCGGATCCGAGGGTCGGAGTACACCCAGAACCAGCACCCCAGGTACAGCCCGCAGATCGCGAAGAAGCCATAGATGGCCCCGAAGGGAAGATGCGGGGTGATCTGCTTGCTGAAGATCGCGAACAAGAGGATGAACGGCAGCCCCACTCGCAGGCCCCCCACGATCCACTCCGACCGCTCATAGAGCAGTTCCCGCGCGAACCACAGCACCCCGACCACCAACGGGATCAACAGCACCGGCGCCGTCCACTCTCCGTAGGCCAGAGCAAGGATTGAAGCGCTCCCGAAGAAGAGCAAGGCGGCAGTCCCCTGCACGATGCCGAGCAGCCCTGTGTTCCGCCGCAGGGTTCGGATCCGTTCGATCACGCACCGCCCCCTTCCCCGCCCTTCGCCCAGGTGTCCTTCAGCGTCACGCTCCGGTTATACACCGGCGCGCCCGCCTTTGAGTCGGGATCAACGCAGAAGTACCCCAGCCGCTCGAACTGGTACCGCTCCTCGGGACTCGCCTCCGCGAGGGAGGGCTCCAGCATCGCCTCGCGGACGACCTCCAGCGAGTCGGGGTTCAGGAAGGTGCGGAAGTCGGCGTCGGCGCGGTCCGGCGTTTCGTGGGTGAAGAGCCGGTCGAACAGGCGCACCTCGGCCCGGGCGGCGTGCTCGGCCGAGACCCAGTGCAGCGTCGCCTTCACCTTGCGCCCGTCGGGGGCGTTGCCCCCTGTGGTCGCGGGGTCGTAGGCGCAGCGCACCGCGAGGATGTTCCCCTGCGCGTCCTTCTCCACGCCCGTGCAGGTGACCAGGTAGGCGTACCGCAGCCGCACCTCGCGACCGGGCGACAACCGGAAGAACTTCTTCGGCGGGTCCTCCATGAAGTCGTCGCGCTCGATGTACAGCGCGCCCGAGAAGGGCACCCGGCGCGTGCCCGCCGCGGGATCCTCCGGGTTGTTCACGCACTCGACCATCTCGACCCTGCCCGCGGGCCAGTTCTCGATGACGACCTTCAGAGGCCGCAGCACGCCCATCCGGCGCGGCGCGCGCCTGTTGAGGTCGTCCCGCAGGGCGTTCTCAAGCCGCCCCAGGTCGACCACCGCGTTGAACTTCGTCGCCCCGGTCTCCTCCGCGAAGGCGCGGATCGCCTCCGGCGTGTATCCCCGGCGCCGGAACCCCGCGACGGTCGCCATGCGCGGGTCGTCCCAGCCGCGCACATGGCCCTCCCTCACGAGCTCGAGCATCTTCCGCTTGCCCATGACCGTGTAGTTCAGCACCAGGCGCGCGAACTCGATCTGCTGGGGGTGGTGGATCCGCTGGCCCCAGGGGCCGGAGCCGTCCGCGGTGCGCCCCTGGTTGATCGCGTTGATGAACCAGTCGTAGAGCGGCCTGTGGTTCTCGAACTCCAGCGTGCAGATCGAGTGCGTGATCCCCTCGATCGAGTCCTCGAGCCCGTGGGCCCAGTCGTACATGGGGTAGATCGACCACTGGTCGCCCGTGTTGTGGTGCGTCGCGTGCAGGATGCGGTACATCACCGGGTCGCGGAGGTTCAGGTTGGGCGAGGCCATGTCGATCTTGGCGCGGAGGGTGCGCGCGCCGTCGGGGAACTCGCCCTCGCGCATGCGCCGGAAGAGGCCGAGGTTCTCCTCGACCGGGCGCCCCCGGAAGGGGCTCTCGACCCCCGGGCGCGTCGGCGCGCCGCGCTGGCGGCTCATCTCCTCCGCGGGCAGATCGCAGACATACGCCATCCCCTTGCGGATCAGCTCGACCGCCCACTCGTACATCCGCTCGAAGTAGTCGCTGGCCCAGAAGACGCCCCCGCCGTGGGGGCCTTCGAAGTCGGCCCCGAGCCACTTCACATCGCGCTTGATGGCCTCGACATACTCGACCTCCTCCTTGGTGGGGTTCGTGTCGTCGAAGCGGAGGTTGAACCTGCCCCCGTAGTCGCGCGCGAGCCCGAAGTTCAGGCAGATGCTCTTGGCGTGCCCGATGTGGAGGTACCCGTTGGGCTCGGGCGGGAAGCGGGTGTGGACGCGCCCGGCCCACTTCTGTGAACGATTGTCCTCGTCGATGATCTGACGGATGAAGTTGGTGGGGACGGCGGGGGGCGTGGGGGGGAGTCGGGCGGCTGGGAAGGGGCTATCGACACCGTCGCTCGCTGGGCGGATCGCGCTCATCCGGGTTGGCTCCGATGGACTCGCCCCCATCGTACCGCCAACGCCCAGGGCTCTGTGAGCCCGGCCCGTGAACACTACTCGGCGGTGATCGACTCGAGCTCGGCCCGGAGCGCCTCCTCCGCGATGCGCTGGCTGACCATGGCGTACAAGTCGGCTTTGAACTTCTCGCCGGAGATTGGATCGTCGACCCCGATGACCAGAGCGGGATCAAAGACGGTTACCGAGACCAGTTCGTACTTGACCGGCGCCGGAACTCGGGAGACACCGGGCACCGGGAGGTGCTTCAGTATGTCCATGGGCGAACCGGGGCGGCGGACAAAGCTCGCGCCGATGAGAACCACGGCATGACCGATTGGGTCATCCTCCGCTCCACGGAACATGGCGATGAGCGGCTCACCGGACTGAAGACTGTCAATAAGCTCGTCGGAACTGGTTGTGTACGGAGTGAGCTGCGCCCTGATCATTTGCTCTTCGTCCAGACTGATCTTCGAGACGCCACCCCGATCTGCCAGCTCCTTTCCGGCGTGTTTGATGGCGTCCCACTCGCGCTCGGGGTACAGCGCCAGCATGATCTCGCGGAGCGTGCCCGCAGCCATCTCGTCCGGGTGAAGCGCACTCTCGCGCCCCTTGATCCGCTCCACGATCTCCTGCTGCGGGACCCGCCTGCCGTGGTACGCGTGAACCATCTGGCAGCTGGCCGCCCAGCACCAGGTCTCTCCCGTCTGCTCGGCACCGACCGTCTGGAAGCGCTCGAGCATCACCTCTTCGACGGGGCCCTTCTCCTGGCTCTCCGGAGACGCGACGAGCACGAGACTCGAGGAACAGCCCCCGAGCAGCATCGTCGAGACGAGAAGGGCCGTCAGGGTGCCCAATGAGTGCCTCATGGTTCGATTCTCCAGAGAGTCGATTCAGTCAGGGGGACGGCGTCGGCGCCGTCCGTGCCACGAGCGCTTCAGCGAGCGCATCAGAGGCTGATGTAATTATGAACGCCAAAAAGCCGGCGAAGGAACAGAGCAGCAAGACATGAATAATCAGGCAGATCGCCACTGTGAACGAATACTGCCCACGGGCCTCGACGATCAGCACATCCAAAAAGTGAAAAATCTCTTTTTGCATGAGCGACAGCTGACCGGTGGCGTGCTCCTGACTCCCGGCCTCTCGGAGCGCGATTTCACCTTGGAGCACCTTCGGGTACCACAGCGGCACGAAGATCTCGTTCCGCTGCGGATCCGCGATCCCGGACCAGTAGGGCCGGACCACCCTGCCGCTCGCGGACGACTCCACGCCAGATTCCGACGCTCCGCCTTCCGCGGGAAGCAGGGGAGCTTCACTGATCTGCGGTGGAGAATCCCTGAGTTCGTCAAGATCCCAACGGATGATCGTCATGCTGCGCAGGTAGATGTGACAACTGAGAAGAACGAGGAGCGCGACTGTGAACCTCAAGGGCAGGCACTTGTACCACTTCTTCATCTCTTGAGTGTTCTCATTCCTCTTCCGGTATCTGCTGACGCATCCGTAGACCGCCATAGCAATCGTGATCGCAACGATGCTGACCGCCACCCGCCACTCGATCGGCATCCACAGCGTCGCTCGGCTCAGCGACTGCACCTGAAACTGGGCCACCGCCAGGATCAATAAACCCACCAACCACTGCCCGAACGAGGTCGCCCAGACACGGTGCTTCACGAGAAGCCGATACAGTCGTCCGAACCCAGCACTCACTCGAAACCTCGCCTGATGCGGGAGAAGGACTTACGACCCCGGCGCGGGCGTCAGATCAATCTCCACTGGCTGCGAGCTGGGTTTGAACACCTGCCAGCGCGGCACCCCACGATAAAACACCAGAGCCACATACACTCTGCGGGATAATCCACTGACATCGAGAACCGCTCGCGCATCAGAGGACCTGATCTTGGTGCTGCCCTGTCTGAATGTTCCGATCCACGACGATTGGGGCGACAGCCCTTCAGGTGCCTTCTCGGCCAGCCACTTTGAATGCGGGATGACATACACATCGACGGGCGAACTGCCGGAAAGCACCGTCACCTTGCCGGGTGCACGAGGAGCCCCGGCCGTCATGCACCCCGCCGCGATCAGCGTTGCCATCCCCAGCGCGAGAGCAACGCACGCCGCGCAACTCCTGTACCAGCATGTGGCTTGCTGCATCATTCTCATCTTCACCTGTGTTTCGCGATGACCGAGCAATAAGTGTATCGGACTACTCTGAGCTGTCAACACTCGCTGCTCTGATGCACGAATGCCTCATAATAGAGTCCCGAGACTGCCGCCGCATTCAGTATTGTGTTGTCAGCGCGCGGGGCACTGCGCGCCCCTGTAATGACAGCACGAGAATGTGTCTATGACACCACGCGCCGGGCGAGGCCGCTCTCACTCCGCCGCCAAGTCTCTTCATCACGCGCGGCCGGAGAACGCAGCCCGCTCCCCGCACCGCCCCACCCGCCTCAGCACCCCCGCCTTCCCCACCAGCGCCAGCGTCTCCCCCAGACCCGGGCTCACGCCCGTCCCCGTGACCGCCACCCGCAGGGACTGGGCCACCTGGCCGATGCCCACCCCCGCCTCCGCCGCGAAGCGCTCGACTGTCGCCTGGATCGCCCCCGGCTCCCACGGCTCAACCCTTGCCAGCGCCTCGCCGAGCCGCGCCAGCAGCGACAGCCCGCTCGGCTCACCCTTGAGCAGGTGCTTCTTCACCGCGCCGGGGTCGTAGACCACCGCGTCGTCGTCGATGAGCGCGAACCCGCCGACATCCCGCCCGTCCGCCAGCGTGGCGCAGCGCGGCCGGACCGCCGCCGCCAGCAGCGGGAAGCGGGCGCCGATCTTCGCCAGTAGGCCGGGATCGTGGACCGCGCACCACCCGCGCCAGCGGCGCGCGAACTCGTCGTCGCTCATGGCGCCGATCGCGTCGTGGTTGAAGGACTCCAGCTTGCGCCGGTCGAACCGGCTGTTCGTCTTGCCGATGCGGGCGAGGTCAAAGTGCCGCGCCAGGAAGTCGCGGTCGAACTTCTCCAGGTCCGTCCCGTCCTCGTTCTTCATCCCCGGGTTCCAGCCCAGGAGCGCGATGAAGTTGCAGATCACCTCCGGCAGGTACCCCGCGCGACGGAAGTCATCGACGCTGACCTCCGGCAGGCGCAAGTGCATAGCGCCGGCCAACGCCTCCAGCTGCCTCGTCTCCAGCTGGCGCTTCTTGTCGCTGAGCCAGGCCCCGAACGAGTGCTCGTCCATCGTCCCCGGGGGCGGCGCCGTCAGCCCGGCGGTCTTCACCGCCTCGCGGGCCGTCTGGTCGCGCTCCCGTTTGCTCATCTTCGCGCCCTTGTCGTTGAAGATCAGCGGCATGTGCGCGTACACCGGCATGCGGTAGCCCAGCACCCGCTGCAGCACCACATGCCTGGGCGTGTTCATCAGGTGCTCCTGCCCGCGCAGGACATGCGTCACGCCCATGGTCTCGTCATCCACGACGACCCCGAAGTGGTAGGTCGGGAACCCGTCGGGCTTGCGCAGCACGAAGTCGTCCACCTCCCCGGCGCCGAACTTCACTTCCCCCAGCACCTCGTCCACCACCCGCACCGGGTCCTGCGGCGAGCGCAGCCGGACCACATGGCTCTCCCCCGCATCGATCCTTCGGCGCTGCTCCGCGACGGGAAGGATCTCCCCGTCGTCGGGGCGGTAGCGGAAGGTCTCGTTCGCCTCCGTCGCCCGCTTGCGCCGGGCGTCCAGTTCCGCGCTGGAGGAGAAGTCCGCGTAGGCCGAGCCGCGCTCGAGCATCCCGTCGATGACCCCGTCGTACACCGCCCGGCGCTGGGACTGGAAGAAGGGCCCGACCCCGCGCGGATCGCCCCCGATCGCGCGCCCGCCCTCCGATCTCCCCGCTTCGAGCAGCGGCCCCTCGTCCCAGTCGATCCCCAGCCAGGCCAGGTCTTCGAGGATTCCCCGGGCGCTCGCCTCCGACGACCGCGCCTGATCGGTGTCCTCCACGCGGAGCAGAAACCTCCCCCCCATCCGGCGCGCGAACGCCCAGCAGAAGAGCGCCGTCCTGGCCCCGCCGATGTGCAGGTGCCCGGTGGGCGAGGGGGCGAAGCGGGTGATGACAGGGGAGTCGGCCATGGGGGAGGAGCGTAACAGGCCGTCCTGTGCGCACGATCCGATTCGAGCGGGCCGGGCTGTAGGATGGCGGTTCACGCCCGAATCGCTTCGCTCGCTGGCCGGGGCACCCGAACGCGCCGAGCCGCCGTTCCCGATCCCCCGTCCCCAGCAGACCCCCAACGCCCAACCCCCGACGCCCAACACCCGACGCCCAACACCCGACACCCGAAACCCGAACCCCGAGACCCCTCCGCCATGCCCCTGATCGTCACTGGAACCGTCGGCATCGACACCGTCCACACCCCGCACGCCAGGGCCGAGAAGGTGCTGGGCGGGTCGTGTACATACTTCGCCGCCGCGGCGTCTTTTTTCACGCAGGTGCGCGTCGTCGCGGTCGTGGGCGGAGACTTCCACGAGGACTACCACGCCGTCTTCCGCAGGTTCCCCAATGTCGATGTCAGCGGGCTCGAGCTCCGCAAGGACAGCCGCACCTTCGCGTGGGGCGGGCGCTACCTCGACGACATGAACCAGCGCGAGACGCTGTTCACGGAACTGGGCGTGCTGGGCGAGCACCCTCCCAAGCCGCCCAGGAAGTTCGCCGACTCCAAGTTCGTGTTCCTCGCCAACAGCCACCCTGTCGTGCAACGGGAGCTGCTGGAGTCGTTCCCGCAGCGGACCATCGCGGTCGCCGACACGATGAACCTGTGGATCGAGACCGCGCGCCGCGACCTCGACGACCTGCTGGGCAAGATCGACGGGCTCGTCGTGAACGACGAGGAAGCCCGGATGCTCACGGGCAAGCGCAACCCGGTCGCCGCCGGGCGGAAGATCCTGGAGACCGGCCCCATCTTCGTCGTCATCAAGAAGGGCGAGCACGGCTGCGTGCTCGTCCACCGCCAGGGCGTCGCGCTCCTGCCCGCCTTCCCGACCGAGAGGGTCGTCGACCCCACCGGAGCGGGGGATTCCTTCGCCGGGGGCATGATGGGCCACCTCGCCGCCGCCCACAGCAAGGATGCGGACATCGGCATGGGCGCCATCCAGCAGGCCCTGGCCCACGGCACGGTCACCGCGTCCTTCACCATCGAGGCCTTCAGTCTCGACCGCCTGGCCACTCTCACAAGAGATGAAATCGCAAGGCGTTACACCGAGTTCCAGACCATGGTCCGCGTCTAGCGCACTTCGTCCGCCGCGGCGGACGAGTTGAGGGGGGGGGTAGAGCGGCGGGCGAGTGAATCGCCCGCCTTTGGAGACAAGTCCAGGTAACCCAGCGCCTTGCTCGATCGGGCGTGGACCAGTGATAGCCCCACCGCGGGTCGACAGTCCCGCTACGCCTGGACCGATGCCGCTCTCACCCTTCGGGCTCAGCCGATCGCGGTGCCGAGGTCGACGATCGCTCCGGGTATGGCGGTCATCGGCAGTGACTCCGCGTGCGCGCGGAGCAGCGCGATCAACCCGCGGAGGTCCGGTGGCAGCGGGGCCGTGAACACGACCGGCTGATTCGTGAGCGGGTGATGAAAGGCGAGGCGCGTCGCGTGGAGGGCCTGACGCTCGAAGACGCCCGGGGCGCCCGGCGCGATGGAGCCGAGGGCGATGGGCCGCCCGGAGTACATGTCATCCCCCGCCAGCGGGTACCCGATGTGGGACATGTGGACGCGGATCTGGTGCGTGCGCCCGGTCTTCAGTTCAAGTTCGACGAGCGAGAACCCCGGAGCCCACTCGCCGACCAGTCGGAACCGCTGGCGGACGCGGTACACCGTGTGGGCCGGCTTTCCCATTTCGTCGTGACGGACGACCATCTTCTCGCGCTGGCCCTTGGCCTTGCTGGGGTGAGGCCCGATCGGGGCCTCGATCGAGTCGGCGTCGGGCTCGACCAGCCCGTGGACGAGCGCGAGGTACCGCTTGTCCACGGCGCGGTTCTCGAACTGACGCCCGAGCTTCCAGTGGGCCTCGTCGTCCTTGGCGACCACCATCACGCCCGAGGTGTCGCGGTCCAGCCGGTGAACGACGCCCGGGCGTGCCTTTTCCTTCCCGACTGTGGACAGCGCGGCGCCGCTCCGCTGAAAATGGTGGACCAGCGCGTTGAGCAGCGTGCCCGAGTGGTGCGACCGCGCCGGGTGGACGATCAGGTCCGGCTGCTTGTTCACGACGATGAAATGGTCATCCTCGAACAGCACATCCAGCGGGATCGGCTCGGGCTGGATGTCGGTCGGGGGCGGGGGCGGGACCGCGACTTCGATGACATCGTTCAGCCGCAGGCGAGTCGACGCCTTGGGCGCCCGCCCGTTGACGGTCACCCCACCCACCTCGATCAGCCGCTGCAACTGGTTGCGGCTCATGAACGAGATGCGGTCGGTCAGGTACTTGTCGAGCCGCTTGTCCAGGTCGCGCGACAGCCGGAAGGTGACGCGGCAGAGCCCCTCGCCCTCGCCCTCCGTCGCGTCGGCGTCGTCCTCCGCTCCGATCGCCAGGCGCACCGCGTCCGGGTCCACGCGCCCGCCCGGGAGGATCAGAAGCGCTGGTGGAGTGGAGTTTCCCTGGATGTCGTGGTCGGCGGCCATGCGGTCGCGAGCGGCCGCCCGCCGTCAGGGCTGCGGGGGTGTTGCGGGCGGCGAGGAGCCGTCGGCGGGCTTCACCGTCGTCGGCTCGACTTCGAGGGGGATGCCCTCTTTGAACGGGTCGAAGCCCTCGGGCATCTGCTCGACCTGCAACCCGGAGGGCGGCGCATCGGCCGGCTCGGGCGGCAGGTCGGCTGCCCTGGCCAGCGTGACGGGCGTCTTGAGCGAGGGAAGGTCCGCGAGGCGCTTGCGGGCCTCGGCCGCGGTGGCCGGGAAGTTCGCCTTCTCGGCGGACTCGACCACCGACGACAAGAGCGACGAGGCCTGATCGAAGTCGCCCAGACTCACCCACGCCGCCGCGGCGCCGAGGGTCGCCTGGTGGTAGAGCACGGCGCGGGAGCGATCGGCCCGGGTGCGGTCGGCGACCTCGTCGTAGAGCGTCGCGGCCTGCTTGAGCATGTCGGTGATCTGCTCGGGGGTGAGGGCGTCCTCGGGCTTGATGTCGATGAGGTTCGTGCCCGGGCGGAGCCCGCGCACCGCGGCGCCGAGGTAGATGCTGGCGGCGTCGAGCGTCGCGAGTTCGCTGACGCTCGCCTGCCCGCGGTGCTCGCGGGCGGTCTGGAGCAGCGCGTCGGGGCTGCCCAGCAGCACGCCGTCCGACCCCAGCGCGCCCCGGGCGGCGGCGTACTGCTCGAACGCGCTGTCCACCTTCCCGTCGCGCCATCGGCCGTACTGCACCGAGGCCGCGTAGAGCCCCACCACGATGAGCACCACAGTCAGCACCGCCGTGCCGTACTTGTTCAGCCAGTGGATGAAATCCTGATTGAGGCGGGACTCCTGGAGTCCGGCGCCGATCTCAATCTTCCGTTGACGGTCGTCCATGGGCAGATTTCCGGTGTGGGCGGCCCGCCCGTGGGGCGGACTGTTTGGGATCGATAAGGGTAGCCCCGGATGCGACTTCCGACAAGTCCGCCGAGCCCAGGGCGCCGTGGAAGCGCCACGCACCCGGCGCGGTGATGGCTTCATCGGGGACAAGCGCGTCGCGCACGGCCTTGGCCAGTTCGCCCAGCCCTTCGCCGGTGAGGGCCGAGGTGCGGACGGCACCGGGCCCAGCGCGGCTCGTGGTTGCCAGGTCCGCCCGCGTGGTTACCCGGAGGGCGCGCGCCGACACGGACGCGCCGAGGTCCGGTACGGGCGCGAGGTGGTCCGCGCACAGCAGGAGCAGGTCGGCGCCGGCGATGATTCGCTGCGCGTTCGCCTGCGCCCGGGCCTCGATCGCGTCGCCCGTCGCCCGGATCCCCGGAGCGTCGATCCAGCGGACGCGGAGCCCCGCCAGATCGAGCATCACACCCACGGCATCCCGGGTTGTGCCCGGCTCGTCCGCAACGATCGACACGGCCCGCCGGGCCATGGCGTTGGTCAGGGCGCTCTTGCCGATGTTCGGCGCGCCGACCAGCACGACGACCGGCGCGCGCAGCAGGTGGTCGAGGGTCCGCTGGCGCTCGGGCGTCACCGGCGCTTCACCGGAGCGCCGGCGCTCCGCGTGGAGCAGCACCGCGTCGATCGCCAGCGGGCTGTCGGCCCGGGCGATGGCGTCCAGCGCGCAGGCCTCGATGTCGTCGGACGCCTCCGGGTACGCCGTGCGCGGGCTCGCGGCCGGGCCATCGGTCAGCCCCGCTCCCAGCAGCCACGCGCGCACGCCCGCCAGCACCGCGGCCCCGGCGTGGGGAAAGAGCGTCGCGTCGCGCCCCGACCAGCGCGCGACGAGGCCCGTATCCACGCCACCCAGTGAGCGCAGCGCCACCGCGCCCGGCGCGAGGGGCGCCAAGCCGAGCGACAACATCGCCTGCTGGAGCACCTCCGAGCTGGGGGCCATGAGATCGATCGCTGCGATCGCGCCCCCGTGGGCGGCGGGCGGGGGCGGCGTGGTCAGCCAGAACGACGCCCGGTCAGTCGTCATCGTCGGGCTCGGCGCCGAGCGTTCGGCGGCATGTGATCTCGATGCCGCGCAGTGTGAGGTCGGGCACGAACTGCTCGACGAACTCATCGCCGTCGAAGAGAAGGGGGGCGTCGGTCCCGGTCGCGATCACGGGCGGGTACCCCTCGTACGCGGTGGCGTACCGCTCGACGATGTGTCGCACGGCCCCGCGGATCCCGTAGAACACCCCCTGGAGCATGGCGTCGCGCGTGTTCTTGCCGATGAACGCATCGGAGGGACGCTCGGGACGGATGTCGGGCAGGGCCGCGGTGTGCTCGTGGAGCGAGCGGAGCATGAGCCCGGCCCCGGGAAGAATCGCGCCGCCCTGAAAGACCCCCGCGCCGTCGACGAAATCCACGGTGATGGCGGTGCCGGCGTCGATCACCACACAGGCCTGCTTGAGCCCGTCGAAGGCCGCCAGCGCGTTGAGCAGGCGGTCCTGACCCGGGCGGGCGTCCGGGTCGAGGGCTCGCTCGATGGGGATGATCAGGTCCTCGCCCACGCGGTAGACCTCGTGGCGCAGCGAGGGCGTGAGTTCCGCGAGCAGGCGAGTCGAGAAGGGAAGGTTGTCGGACGCGATGACCACGCCCGTCCTCTCCACGCTGGGGAGCGCCGCGTCGGCCTCGCGCACAGCGTCAACGAGAGCGGCCAGGTCGGTGTTCAGGCGCCGGAACGAGGAGTCCAGTTCGCGTCCATGGAACACGCCGACCTTCGTCGAGGTGTTGCCGACGACGATCGCCAGGATTGCCAGGTCGTCCCGGTCAGCCACGGACGCCCCCTCCGACCAGGGGCGCCGCAGACCCGGGGGGCGCGGACCCGGGGGGCGCGGACCCGGGGGGCGCCGCGGGGGCGCGCCGGACATCCGCTTCGATGGCGTCACGGAGCAGGGCCAGCAGGCGCCGGGCGCACGGGTGGGGGCCGGAGGCGCCCAGGGGCACGCCGTCCAGCGAGACGACCGACGCGACCATCGTCTTGGTGCCGACGAGCATGACCTCCTGGGCGCCGCGCAGTTCCTCGACGCTGACCGGGCGCTCGATGATCGACGGATCGGCGTCCATCAGCAGGGCGCGGGTGACGCCCGCGAGCATGGGCGCGCTGGCGAGCGCGGGGGTGACGACGACGCCATCAATCAAAGCGAAGACATTGGTCGCGGTGCCCTCGGTGACCAGCCCGTCGCGGTGCATGATGGCGTCGTCGCTGCCCTGCTCGGAGGCCTCGATCGCCGCCAGGACGCCCCCCATGAGGGAGATCGATTTGAGGTGCCCGCGCGTCCAGCGCGTGTCCGGGCGCAGGGCGGCCCTGCGGACCTCCGGCTCGCGGCACTCCGATACTGGCGTCACCGGGACGGCGTACGCGAAGACCGTCGGCGGGTTGCCCCGGGCGGGGACCCGGGCGCGGGTCTCCGGGTCGGCGGGCACGCCGCGCGTGACCTGGACATAGATGAACGCCTCTCGGAGCCCCTGGGCCCGCAGCAGGTCGTCCGCGATGCGCCCGAGATCGGCGGCGTCGAACCCTTCGATCCGGGCCTCGTCGAGCCCGGCGCGCATGCGGTAGGCGTGGCGGTCGAGCCCGATGACCACGCCCTTCGTCGCGCGGAGCCCCTCGTAGACCCCGTCGCCGAACAGGAACCCGCGGTCAAAGACCGAGACGGTGGCGCGGTCGTGCGGGACGAGTTGGCCGTTGAAATGAACGATCACGGGGGAGAGGGTATCACGCGCCCGGGTGGTCCGCGACGAGGCGGGCCAATGAAGCGTCGCCGAGCGCCCCGATCTGGCGCCTGCGGATGTCGTCGAGGAGGGCGCGCTCGGGAGCGCCGGAGGGCGTGCTGCCGTCGCCCGCGTCCCCGGCGATCTCGTAGAGCGCCGTCATGACCTCGGCGGCGCTGATCCGCTCCGCCGGGCGGGCCAGCGCGAAGGCCTCGGTGTCGGCGTCGGGCTCGACCCTGTTCAGCAGCCCCTTGCGGGCCAGGTGCTGGAGCAGCTGCGCGACGACCGCGTCGGCCAGCCCCGAGCGCTGGGCGAGCTCCGAGGCGGTCGCGGGCTGCCCCTTCTCGAAGCGGGCCGCGATGTCGCGCATCAGCACGACGCCCACGCCCGGATCAACGAAGGAGGCAGTCTCCAGACGCTCCAGCGCGCGGGCCCGCCCCGAGGCGACCATCTGGCTCGCGAACGCCACCTCCAGCCCGAAGAGGACGATCAGCCAGGTGGCGTAGACCCACAGCAGGAAGAGCGGCAGCAGGGCGATCGAGCCGTAGACCGCGAACTGGGATCCGCCGGAAGGATCGGTCATCGCCGTTGCGAACCGCGCCAGCCCGCCCTTGCACACTTCCCAGAGGATCGCGCCGATGAACGCCCCCACCGCCGCCGGGCGGAGTGTCACCCGGGCGTTGGGCAGGCGCGTGTACGCGATGATGAGGATGATCCAGGTGAGCCCCAGGCGCGTCACCAGGTCAAAGGGCAGCGAGGCGGCCGCGGGCAGGTCCCCCAGCCACGCCTTGGACCTGGCGCTGAGGAAGAAGCCCCCCAGCAGGAAGATCGGCCCCAGTGTGAGCAGGGCCCAGTAGTTCGTCAGCCGGACCGCCAGCCGTCGCCCGTTCGGTGCGCGGCAGATCGTGTTGAACGACTGCTCCACCTGGATGATGAGCGACAACGCGCCGTAGATCAGCAGGACGATTCCAACCACCGCGATCGCGCCGAAGTTGATGCCCTGGATCCGCGTGATCGTCTTGTCGGCGAAGTCCTGGATCAACTCGGCGATCTCGGGCGTGATCCGGGACGGAGTGGCGCCCTCCGGAAGATTGGCCTCCTCCGCGTCGCTGAGGGTCGGCGCCAGCCGGATCTGGCTGACCCCTGCGTAGTCCAGCAGCTGGTCCACGCCGCGGCGCATGCCCTCCTCGCCCAGGAAGGCCTTGAACATGACGATGGCCAGCACCAGGACTGGGATCAGGGAGAAGATCGTTCGGTAAGCGAGCGCCGCCGCCAGCAGCGGGGCGCGGTGGCGGATCAGCTGGCGCCCGCCGAACCGGACCAGGTCGATGAGGAACCGCACCGGACCGGCCTCCCGGGCCTTGACGACAACAGACCC